>JAIKXR010000053.1 GCA_024683975.1 Paludibacteraceae bacterium | reverse complement strand
TGGCTTTCCGTCACTCCGGCTGCTGTTATACGCACAAAACGTGCTTTTTGCAACTCTTCAAGGTTATGCGCACCGCAGTAACCCATTCCGCTGCGCAAACCGCCCATCAGCTGATAGACAGTCTCACTCACGCTGCCTTTGTATGGCACTCTGCCGACTATTCCTTCCGGCACAAGTTTGTTTATCTCTTCTTCGCCGCCTTGGAAATAACGGTCTGCTGAACCGGCTTTCATAGCGTCTATCGAACCCATACCCCTGTACGACTTGAATTTCCTGCCGTTATAGATAATAGTGTCTCCGGGTGCCTCTTCGGTGCCGGCAAACATCGACCCGCACATAACGCAGTTGCCGCCAGCTGCCAACGCTTTCACTACATCCCCGGAATAACGCAAACCGCCATCGGCTATTATGGGTACATCCGTCCCGCGAACCGCTGCCGCACAGTCAAAAATAGCTGTCAGTTGAGGAACACCTACACCGGCTATGATGCGTGTCGTGCATATCGAACCGGGACCTATACCTACTTTCACGCCGTCTGCTCCGTTTTCCACAAGAAATCTTGCTGCTTCGGCGGTTGCCACATTGCCAACTACCACGTCCAAGTGCGGGTACTTTTCTTTGATAGTCTTAAGCGCGCTCACTATGTTCTTCGAGTGACCGTGAGCCGAATCCAACACCACTGCGTCCACATCCTCTGCCACTAATGCCGCCACCCTGTCCATATAGTCCGGCGTTATTCCAACGCCTGCTGCTACGCGCAGCCTGCCCTTGCCGTCCTTGCATGCATTGGGAAAGTCCTTCAGCTTGGTTATGTCCTTGTAGGTAACAAGCCCTATCAATCGCCCTTCCTTATCCACTATCGGCAGTTTCTCTATCTTGTGCTCCTGTAGTGTGTGAAGAACGTTCTCATTGCTCATATCGGTTGTTGTAACCAACCCCGTCGAAGTCATCACATCCTCTATCTTGCGGTGCATGTCACTCTGAAAACGCAGGTCACGGTTAGTCACTATACCTATTAAATAATTATTATCATCTATTACCGGTATGCCCCCTATCCTGTTCTCATGCATCAGACGCAATGCATCACCAACCGTCTGATCCTTCTCTATCGTAATTGGGTCATTGATCATGCCGTTCTCCGCACGTTTCACTTTCCTCACCTGCGCGGCCTGTGCCGCTATCGGCATATTCTTATGTATCACACCTATTCCGCCTTCACGGGCTATGGCTATCGCCATCTTGGCCTCAGTAACCGTATCCATCGCAGCGGACACCACAGGGATATTCAACTCTATATTACGCGAAAAACGACCGCGTAAAGACACCTCACGAGGCAATACCTCTGAATAAGCAGGCACCAACAGCACATCATCAAAAGTCAGTCCTTCCTGCATAATCCTACTCTCCATTCCTTCCATAGCCTATATTGTTTTTATTTATACTGTTTTTCTTTTTCCTTATGCCACACTTGTTCATCCCATATATCATACTTCTTCCTGCGTGTTCGTTTGCGCCGGCTGAACACAGATTATTCCGACACTTCACCGACGGTCAGCCGACAGTCAGCCGACAGTCAGCCGACGGTCAACCGACGGTCAACCGAAATTAGAACTCACCTGCTACTCTCAAAAAAACTAAGCGCGCCAATACCCTTTCGGACATTGACGTGTTCGACAACGAAAAGATTGCACAATTTTCCGTTCTGCTTTTCCATACTACCTGTTTAACGAGTGAGGTTCTCGATTGGATTTGCAAAAGTAGTGTTATTATCACTCTCAGCAAAGCTTTCAACCAAAATTTTTACTTTTTTTTCCGTTTGCTCTCTCTACTTGTCAAAAACGTTTGCCAACTGTGGTACACAAGCAACCAAGTCTGTTTAAATATGGATTTTCAAAAGCGGAACATTCATGCGACTGGTTTAATGAAACTATTCATGGTGATACTTCTCGCCACGTATGATGGTCATAGCACGATAGAGCTGTTCTGCGAACAAGAGGCGGATCATCTGATGGGAAAAAGTCATACGGCTAAGAGATATGAGCGAGGAGGCACGGCTATAAACACCCTCGGAAAAACCAAAAGGTCCGCCTATGACAAAAACAAGGTCACGTGAGGCTGACTGCTTCTTCTCCAACCAATGAGCAAACTCAATGCTGCCTAATTCCTGCCCATGTTCATCAAGCAGAATGACATCAACCCGGTCGTTACGTTTAAAAGATGAGGATTTATTAGTGGATGGCTTGCAGTTAGAGGAGGATTTACTGTTGATTGCGGAGCCGTCAATGGCACGCAAAATAATTTCGGCTTCAGCCTGCTTTTGTTGCTCGAAAGAGAGCGAAGATGCATTGCGTAATTCAGGAAGAGCCTTAAACTCGACAGGGACATAATGACCGATACGGTCAATATAGTCAGAGATGAGGTGGTTGAGATGGAGGTCGGTGGTCTTGCCGACGACAAGGATGGTTATTTTCATTGATTATTAAGGAAGATTTGATAAGCTACTTCGCAGTTGATGCATTTTTCCTGCTGGCAGAAAGTAAGGAAGAGATGCAACAGAGCCTGCGTATCGGCGGCATTGTCCACTCGCTGGCCGAGCATACGCCATTGACGAATAATGCGGTTGTTCTCGGCGGGAATCAGCTCTAACAGCGCAATGGCCTGCTCCTGCTGGTGATGGGCGTACTTCATCGGCACAACCACGTTGATAAGGAGTATATCGACCGACTCTTTGCCCATCCCCGCAACTGAGAACAGCCTGCGGAGGTCGTCAAGGTCAGTCAGTTCGAGGATTTGCGAGAGCAGGAAGTCCTGTTGGCAGAGAATCTGTGCGAACTGCCGGATTCGCGCCACGGGCTGATTAGGCGGACGCATACGTGCGCGTTTCCAAACAGTCGGATCGATAGGAGTGAGGTTGAATTTCGCCTGCATAAAGCGGTATTCGCGCAGCCATACGGCATCGTCATCCTCTCCGAGCAGTCCCGACTGCCCAAGGAGAAGAGCCTCAATCTGCTGCCGGTTATTGCGGTGCTTGCGAATGACGGACAGAGGGGTGGCTATGGCAAGCATCTCCATAGGGATACCGTTGACATGAAAACCCATCTGGTGGGCAAGAGTGATATAAAGTGCCTGTTCCCAATCGTTCTTGGACAGCTGGAGCACACGGTGGATGGATTCCGTTTTGCAATGCAGACGCATATTCAGCAGCGTCTGTTTCCATCCTTCGGTTAAGAGCAACGGCTCGTCAATGAGTTGCTTGGCACACGGATGAGTGGCAAGAGGCGAATCCATCTGTCGGGACGCATGCAACATACGGGAGATATAGTCATCGGGGTGTGGATAATTGAGTTCGAGCTGTAGTACAGGTTTGCCGTTGGTGGTATAGACAGGTTTGTCGGCACGCTTGACCACGTGCAGCAGAACGTTGTCGTAGGCTTTGTCCTCGTTGTGGCGGTGGCGGTACCAGTCGCTGCTTTCCACGTGCATCTCCACATTGCCCGCCAGTTCTACATACTCCTGCGGGAAGAGCGAGGGTTCGTCAGAGCGGTTGTGGATGCGCAGCCTTACGTTCGTGAAATCGGGACCGGCGTGCAGGTTGTGCTGCCCGACAGACAGCACCTCCACCCGCCGTCCGTCGGTTGTGACCTGAGGGAAAGGTAGGAAGAGTTTGCTCTGCCAGATATAGTGAAGAAGTGCTTCAGGCATAGTGATTGATTTTCCGGCTGCAAATGTAATGGATTTTGCAGCAAACAGCAACAAAAAAGAGGAAAAAACTCTTTTTTATCAAATATTATTTCCAATAATTTGCTTATTCTGCCAAATCGTTTTAATTTTGCCGCGTTATTGAAACCATAAGACAAATCTATGGCTACAGCTATTGAGTTTGAACACGTAAGTAAGCAATACAGGCTGGGTTTGGTGAGTACCAAGACCCTTTCTCACGATATCCGCCGTTTCTGGATTACCAACATCCTCGGCAAGGAGGACCCCTACCTCAAGATAGGCGAGACCAACGACCGCGCCACCAAAGGCTCGTCGGAGTATGTCTGGGCGTTGCGAGACATCGATTTCAAGGTCGAACAAGGCGATGTGGTTGGCATCATCGGCAAGAATGGCGCTGGAAAATCGACTTTGCTGAAACTTCTCAGTCGCGTGACGGGTCCCACTACCGGTACTATCCGCGCCAAAGGCAGAATAGGTTCGTTGCTTGAAGTTGGTACGGGTTTTCACGGCGAGATGACTGGCCGCGAGAACATATTTTTGAACGGTGCCATTCTCGGAATGACCAAGAGGGAGATTCAGTCCAAACTGGACGAGATCATTGATTTCAGCGGTTGCGAACGGTACATCGACACCCCCGTCAAACGCTACAGTTCGGGGATGACTGTCCGTCTCGGGTTCGCCGTTGCCGCGTTCCTTGAGCCGGAGATACTTGTAGTGGACGAGGTTCTCGCCGTAGGTGACGCCGAGTTCCAGAAGAAAGCCATCGGCAAGATGAAGGACGTCTCCCAAGGCGAAGGCCGCACCGTCCTGTTCGTCAGCCACAATATGGAAAGCATTCGCAACCTATGCAAGAGAGGTGTGCTTTTGGATAAAGGTCAAGTGAAACTGATGGGTGATGTGGATACCGTTGTCAATGAATATATCAATGCCAATTTATTGAGTATCGGGGATGTGGCTGAAGTTACTGATGTAGCTAAACATCGTAAATCTAACAATCTTTTGGAATATGAGATATTGTCGATTAAGCGCAATACTCCATATCTTGTGGATACCACAGATGAATTGGTGTTTACGTTGAAAATTCGCCGCAATGCCGGTCGCCGTGACTTCCAGATTCAAGCGTTGATAGACAATATATCTGATGGAGGGTATCGTATCGGTATGTCCACCACAAAGCAGATGACCGCTCCTGATAAAAAAGAGTTTGAAGTGGAACTTCGTCTTCCCAAATGCAATATGACCAAAGGAAAGTACATTATGGACTTTTGGGTTGGTTTTGGAGATCCGACAACGGGAATTCGTTATTATGATGCCGCGTATGACACCGTTACATTTGAGGTGGAGAATTTCCGCAACTTATTCATCAATGAATGGCATAGTTATTGGGGAAATTGCCTGTTTGAGTTAGAAGGGAACATTAAGTAAGAAGTATGCCCGGATTTATCGCTCATATCGGAAACGGGAAATTACAATTCGCGCCGGAGAAGCGCACAAAACTCGTAGTCAATCGTATGGAAGGCAAAGGTTTCCAGATTGAGCGACGGGTGGTGAACAAGTTTATGAACGACCGTTTGTTCTCCGAAACGGACAAGTACATCGTGGTAGTCGAAGGCGTGATAGTTAATAATCACGACATGATGGCGAAACACCAATCTACCACATGGTTGGATTGCGTAGTGAACATGTATGAGCAGGAAGGTGACAGTTTCTTCAACGCATTCAGAGGTTCGTTCTCCGGTCTGTTGTATGATAAGGCGCAGGACAAATGGCTTGTCTATACAAACCAGATTGGTGACAAGCAGGTCTTTGTCTATCATACTCCGGATGGTTATCTCTTTGCCTCGGAAATTGGTTTCATCGCTGATACATGCAAGTTGAACAAGTTACCCCTGACTCTTGATGAGACAGGAGCGTATATGGCACTGACGTTTGGATTTTGTATCGAGGATAAGACTCTGATTCAAGAAGTCACCAAACTTTGTGCCGGTCATTATTTCAAACTACAAAACGACAGACTTGAAGACATACAATATCATCGTTTCACCAATAAACCCAAACAGATAACGGTGGAGGATGCTGTTGAAGGCATCGACAAGTATTTCCGTCAATCTGTCAAGCGCGCTTTTGAGAAAGACAAGGAGTATGGTTACAAACATATTGCCTGTCTGAGTGGGGGTTTGGATAGCCGCATGACTGTATGGGTGGCTCATCAGATGGGATATACCGACCAACTCAATATCACCTATAGTCAGTCGGGGTATCTGGATTTTTCTATAGCACAGAAGATAGCTACAGACTTGCATCACGATTGGCTGTTTTCCCCTTTGGATGGAGGAGATTGTATCCGTAAATATAGATTCTTAACTGACATCACGTACGGAAGTGGTTTGTTGTTGGGGCATGGACATTTTCTTGAAAATGTCATCAATTACGATACCTATGGATTAGTCCATACCGGTCAGTTGGGTGATGTGATTTTGGGGACTTATCTTAAGAATATGGAGTACGGTCAAAAGCCTGTAATCACCGATGGCGCATATTCTCAGGAACTGCATAAACGGATAGAGAACTATCAATTCAAATATGGTTACGAAGACAAGGAAATCTTCATGATGTACAATCGTGGATTTTGCGGTATCAACCAGGGTTTGTTGACGTATCAGGAAAATACGGAGAGTTATTCTCCTTTTACAGATGTTGACTTTTTAGAATTTGCCTATTCCATTCCTGTTGATTTAAGGTTTAATCATCGGATATATTTTGATTGGGTATTAGCCAAATATCCGAAAGCAGCAGATTATATATGGGAGAAGACACATGCTAAGATTCAGCACGTTACCAACCATCAGGTACGCAAAATGAGAGTGTTTGGTCATGAAGTCCCCCATTTTACAGAACCTTCTTTCAAACCCTATTTGCGTGGTTTTATACGCCGTCGGTTGGGATTACAGAAGAAAAGACAAAAGCCCCAAACGATAACGTTAGCCTCCAAATATAATATGAATCCTGTTGATTATTGGTATAATACGAATCCTCTGTTGAGAGACTTTATGAAGGCGTTTTGGACGGAGAATAATCATTATATTACCGACCGGCAAATGAAACAAGACATGACCCATTTGTTTGAAGATTGTGTACTCTACGATAAGTTACAATGCCTGTCCGTTTTATCGGCAATGCGTAAAATCCAACAGGAATAATAGCAAGATGAAAAAGATATTGATTTTAGGTGCCGGAGCATGGCAAGTCCCCTATATTAAGAAAGCCAAAGAGATGGGATTGTATGTGTTGGCAACCGATTGGGGTGAGAATCCCGATGGCAGGCCATACGCAGATGAGTTTGCATCCATCAGTGTCCGCGATAAAGAGAAAAGTCTGGAGTATGCGGAACAGCATCACATAGATGCAGTATTCACTAATTCTGATGTAGGTGTTCCAACTGCGGCATATATAGCGGAGAAAATGCATCTGCCTTGCTACACGCAGGAGCAGGCGGAATTGGCAACGGATAAGTACGTCATGCGTACGAAGATTAAGTCTGTCGGTTTGAAAACACCGCAATTCTATCTCTGCTCCGATAAAGAGGAGTTGCTGGCTGCCTACGATAAGATTGAAACGAAATCAATATTGAAACCGATTGATAACTGCGGTAGCCGCGGTGTTTGCATCATTGACAGTAAAGAGACATTGGAACGCGTCTGTCAAGAGGCGTTTGACAACTCCTTTGCCGGAAAGGTGCTGCTTGAAGAGTTGATGATTGGTCATGAGAGTTCGGTGGAGGTGCTGATTGACAAAGGGCAGGAGTATATCATGGGTTGGTGCAAGAAGCAGAAATCGCCTTATCCGTATCGATATGACATCCGCTTGGATTATTATAATCCGGAGCATACCGCAGAAGAGAATACGGCAGTGGAAGAGATGGTGCATACTTTGGTACACGGCATCGGGATGCAGGATGGTATTATGCATATCGAATTCATCTGGACTGCTGACGGAGTGAAGATTATCGAGTTCGCTTTGAGAGGTTGTGGCAGTGATGTGATTACGCACCTGATGCCCGAACTGCGGGGATTTGATATTATGGCATATTTGCTGAATAAGGCACTGGGTATTGACACACCGATAGTTTTTACGGCTGACAGGTTCGGTTCGCTGAAGTTCGTTATCCCGCAACCCGGCAAAGTACGCAAGGTAGAAGGAATGGATGAGATCAAGAATCTGCCGTATGTGCTTGATTTCGGATGCGAGTTGGCGGATGGCTATGTGATAGGTGACATCAAGAATGGCAGAAACCGTCCGGCTTTCTTTATCGTAGCCGGAAACTCATCGCATGAGGTGGAGGCGCATATTGC
>JAIKXR010000081.1 GCA_024683975.1 Paludibacteraceae bacterium | reverse complement strand
ATACTAAAATTGTCAAAGAACTCCTTGATTTCACTGCAAATGCAGCATAAAATCAAAAAATATATTCCTAAAATATTAACGAACTATTGATAAATAGTTTATATATAATTTATTACAATAGTTCGTTAAAAGATTGACGTTATAAACAGTAACTATCCTGCGGCTTTCAACCCGTATGTCAAGAGTTCTTTGTAATAGTGTTCTTTTTGCCCGTGATTTTTATGCAAGTTCGGTCAATCGCTGAACGTTAATAGAAATCTCTCAATCATCATCGCATTGTGAGACAGTAGTTTATAATATGCGACAGATAAGTTGATGCCGTATTGCTTTCCAAACGCCTTTGCCACATTGAAAGCCGAGAGCGAAAGGTTAAAAGCAAAGTCCATTGCCTGTGTGTTGCGTCCCAGGCAATCGCAAAGTTCCATGAATTGCTTGCCGTTGCGAGAGAGAGAAACTCGATTTGAAACTGCGAGCGATAGATATCTACGATATTCTTCGCAGCCATCGAGCAATCCGTAGAAAAAAACTTTTCTCGCTTGTGTCTTCTTGTCCGGGTCATCAATTTCAGCAATCGCTACTTTGACATTCGGTTAAAGGCTGACAGCATACGCGACTGCCGAATGCACGACTACAGGATTTCCGTTTCAATCGTAGATTTCCGTAGTGAAGATATCCTCTCGCATCGAGTTTAACGGCTACGTCAAACTCTTTAGGCCTTCCTTTCCAATCTGTTTTCTGACCGGTATAGATGTATTTGATACGTACATCACCGAAGAAGCGGTTGACTAACTCAAAAACCAAGATTTTCAAATCCCTTCACAAGTGTGGATTCGGAGAAGAAAGCGTCAGCGACAATGATTTAGCCAAGTTGCTGCCACCGCTCCTTATAGGCGTAGATGGCTTGTAGATAATGGCAGACCAACGAGTCCCCCAACGTGCGCCAGACATTCAGGGGAAGTTCTGTCGGAACCGTTTCTCGCACGACTTGCAAAAGCGCGCCAACTGGAGAAAATTTATTCTTCCGCTTGTGGTTAAAACTTCGACCATAGCATCAATGACCCCAAAAAGAGATGAAATGGGGGTGGAAAATAAAAAAAAATGGGTGATTGTTGCAAGATATATGAAATAGTTGTATTTTTGCGAACTTTTTGTGGCTCATGAGTAAAGTAAATAATGAATAGTGGGCGGTGTATATTGAGGAGTGAATAGTGGGTAGTGAATGTTGGGCAGTGAAGAATATTGAATATTAGATAGGGGATATTGAATGGTGTTGAATGGTGAAGACTGTAGTGAAATTAAAGAAAAACAACAATATAATTTAATAACCATTTTATCATTATGGCTAAAGTTTATCAAGCTAATGAGATTAAGAACATCGCGCTCATAGGAGGCAGCGGTTCGGGTAAGACCACTCTGATGGAGTCGATGCTTTATGAGAGCGGTGTTATCAAAAGACGCGGTACGGTGGAGCAACAGTCAACCGTATGCGATTATTTTCCGGTAGAGAAGGAGTACGGTTACTCGGTATTCTCGACAGTATGCAACATTGAGTTTGGCGGCAAGAAGCTGAATATCATTGACTGTGCGGGTTCGGATGATTTTTGCGGCGGCACAGTGACTGCATTGCACATGGTGGATACCGCAGTGGTGACACTGACCTGCAACGGCGGCGTTGAGGTAGGTACGCAGAACAACTTCCGTATGGCAGAGAATGTAAAGAAACCTGTTGTGTTTGTAGTGAACAAGTGCGACCACGACAACGCCAATTTTGACCGTGCCTTCGAGCAGTTGAAGGAGAATTTCGGCAACAAGGTGGTATTGGTACAGTATCCAGTACAGACTGGTGCGGGTTTCAACAGCGTAATAGACGTGCTGAAAGGCAAGATGCTGGTATGGAAGGCAGAGGGCGGTACTCCCGACCTGCAAGACATCCCCGCTTCGGAGCAAGGCAAGGTAGAAGAGTTGCTAGGCCAGCTTCATGAAATGGCAGCCGAGGCAGACGAGCAGTTGATGGAGAAGTTCTTCGAGGAAGGCACACTGACAGAGGAGGAAACAATACGCGGTTTGAAGAGCGTGTTCGCCTCTGCAGACGTTTATCCCGTTCTCTGCGCGTGCGCCACGAAGGATATGGGCGCCCGCCGTCTGATGGAGTTCCTCAGCGATATGGCTCCTGCTGTAGCAGATGCCAAGAAACCTGTGACAGCTGATGGCAAGGAGGTTGCGCCGGATGCATCAAAGCCCGCTTCGCTGTTCATTTTCAAGACTTCGGTTGAGCCTCATATAGGTGAGGTCAACTATTTTAAGGTGATGCAAGGAACAGTGAAGGGTGCTGACGATTTGCAGAATATGGATCGCGGTTCGAAGGAGCGTATCAGTCAGTTGTATGCTGTGGACGGTTCGATACGTACAGCCATTGATGAGGTGGCGGCCGGAGATATAGCTGCTACCGTCAAGTTGAAAGACACGCGTACCGGGAACACGCTGAACGCCAAGGACTGTGACCTGACGTATGCGCCTATCGCCTATCCGGATCCCAAGTATCGTCGTGCCATCCGTCCGTTGAACGAGGCGGATGCTGAGAAATTGAGTGCGCTGCTGACCCGTATGCACGAAGAGGACCCGACTTGGATAATAGAGCAATCGAAGGAGTTGAAACAGACAATAGTAAGCGGTCAGGGTGAGTTCCACCTCCGCACGCTCAAATGGCGTTTGGAGAACAACGACAAGATGATGATAGCTTACGATGAACCGAAGATCCCATACCGTGAGACGATAACGAAAGCGGCGCGTGCCGACTATCGCCACAAGAAGCAGTCTGGCGGTTCGGGTCAGTTCGGTGAGGTACACCTGATAGTAGAGCCATACGTAGAAGGGGAGCCGGTTAAAGAGACTTATAAGTTCGGCAACCAAGAGTATCGTATCAGTGTCAAGGATACTCAAGAGATACCATTGGAGTGGGGCGGCAAACTGGTACTTATCAACTCCATTGTAGGCGGTGCTATTGATGCACGTTTCATTCCCGCCATTCTGAAAGGTCTGATGGACCGCATAGAGCAGGGGCCGTTGACTGGTTCTTACGCCCGTGACGTGAGAGTGATAATCTATGATGGTAAGATGCACCCCGTGGACAGTAACGAAATATCGTTCCGTCTTGCCGGTCGTAACGCGTTTGCCGAGGCTTTCCGCAATGCCGCTCCGAAGGTGCTGGAGCCTATTTATGAAGTGGAGGTACTCGTTCCGGGCGACCTGATGGGTGACGTGATGTCGGACATCAATGGCCGTCGCGGTATGGTTCTCGGAATGGAAGCGGAGAAGAACTTCCAGCGTCTTAAAGCGTTGGTACCATTAGCAGAGATGTCATCGTACAGCACCACGCTGTCGAGTCTGACGGGCGGTCGTGCAACGTTCACGATGCGCTTCAAGAGCTACGAACTGGTACCGGCAGACGTACAAGACAAACTCGTAAAAGCATACGCAGAAAGTCAGAAAGACGAAGACTAATGGAAACGTACTTTGAGGAGTTGCCAATGGCAATAACAATAAGCGACCGAGATGGGAACATAATAGATATGAACCGTCACTCGGCGGACGTTAACAGCCATGGGCAAAAGATAATAGGACGTAATCTGTATGACTGTCATCCACCCCGCGCAGCTGCAATACTGCGTGGGTTGTATGACGGGCAGAAAAAGAATGTCTATACAATAGAAAAAAACGGCGTGAAGAAACTTATTTATCAGACCCCGTGGTATGACAAAGGTGAATTTGCCGGATTGATAGAGTTCTCTATGGAAATACCGTCCGAAATGCCTCATTATGTAAGACAAGCTAATAATAAACAATAAAGAGATATGGCAACATTACAAAAAATCCGTAATCATGGTGTCCTGCTGTTAGTGATAGTGGGATTGGCTATGTTAGCATTTATATTGGGTGATTTTCTTAATTCAGGCAACAGTTTTTTCAATCGCGGCCGCGAGTATGTAGGTGAGATAGCCGGTCATAAGGTTCATTACAATGACTATGAGAAGGCTAAGGACCAGTTGACTGAGGTTTATAAGATAGAGTCGGGTCGTTCGAGTTTTGACGAGGAGACGACCACCCAGATTCGCAACCAAGTATGGCAGATGATGCTGATGGACTATACGTTACAGTCAGAGGCAGGGAAGATTGGAATGACAGTGACAGCCGATGAGTTGAGCGAACTGTGCATAGGTGAGAAACCCCACCAGCTGATTAGTTCGCGTCGTGCGTTCTATGATGAGAACGGACAGTTCAGCCGCGAGATTCTGGTTAATTTCCTTCACCAGATAGGCCAGGATTCGGACGAGGATACGCAGAACGCCAATATGCAACAGTATAGGAACTATTGGAGTTACTGGGAGAATGCAGTTCGTCTGACGCAGTTGCAAGACAAGTACACCGACCTTGCAAAGAACCTGCTGACAGCCAATAAACTGGATGCCAAGTATGCTTTTGACGGCCGTCAAGTGAGTGCCGAGGTTCAGTATGTGATGCAACCCTATACGGCAGTGGCAGACTCGTTGGTAAGCGTATCGGACCGTGACATAAAGAAACTGTATAACGAGCAGAAGGAGCGTTACAAACAGACACCGAGCCGTTCGATAGAGTACATCACCTTTGACGTACGGCCATCGGAGCAAGACGTTGCTATGGCAAGCGATTTGATGCAGAGTCTGGAAGAGGAGTTCAAAACTACAGATGACATAGCATTGGTAGTGAACACCAATTCTGACATTATGTACGACGGTCGCAACTACTCGGAAAAGACTGTGCCTGAACAGTATAAGGAGTTTGCCTTTGGCAAGGACGCGAAGAAGGATGCTTATTCGGGTATTACCTTTGCTGACAACACATACAGTATGGCTCGTATCATAGAGTGCGGTTACAGTCGTCCTGACTCTGTCCAACTGAAGTTGAAAGCCCAGGAAGAGGGAAAGGAGGATGTGGAGATAGGTTGGCTGACCGAGGACCAACTGACACGTGAGATGGCTGACAAGGCGTTCACAGGCAAGAAAGGCGAGCAGTTCACAATGGCTGCCGGATTGGGCGAGCAGACGTTTGAGATAATGGACGTGGCTCAATCGTCACCGCGTGTGAAACTGGCTATTCTGCAACGTGAGGTGACTCCGTCAAGCAAGACTATATCGACACGTTACAACGATGCCAAGAAGTTCATTGTCAATAATCGTACAGAGGAGCTGTTCCGTGGTTCGGTAGCGGAGGAAGGAATGACCCTTTATCCGGCGTATAATCTTGACAAGAACGCGGACAAGGTGAGCGACCTGAAACAGAGCCGTCCAATCGTGCGCTGGGCGTTTGAAGCCGAAGAGGAAGGTGCTATAAGTGACGTGTTCGAGTGCGGTGACCAGTTCGTGGTTGCTCTGCTGACATCAATAGACGAGGAAGAGTACCGTCCGTTGGCAGATGTAGAGACCGAACTCAGAATGAAGGCTTTGAACGAGAAGAAAGCGGAGTACTTGAAATCGCAGGTTGCAGGTCTGACGACATTGCAAGATATAGCTGCCAAATGGAATACGAATGTTCAGACGGCATCGGGTGTTACTCTTGCCGGATATCAGTTTGGCAACAGAGGTGCAGAGTACAAAGCAATGGGTACTGCAATAGCAATATCAGAGAACACGCTTAGCGATGTGATTGCGGGCAATCATGGTGCCATCGTGCTGATGACCACAAGCCGCACGAAAGCCGAGGGCGAAATGAATGCCGACACGGAGATTGCCCAGCTCAACCAGCGTAGAGCCTATATGTTGTCCTATCAGATTATCAACCTGTTGGAGCAAGAAAGCGAGATAGTGGACAACCGCTCTAACTTCCAGTAATTCAGATGTAATCGCTTTAGGTTAGAACAGAAAACGTATTAAAGCAACTGTCTGACAACGCAATGACTTGTCAGACAGTTGCTTTTTTCAGCTCCGAAGTATGTTTTTGGCAGAATTATTCGTTTCGATGTGATATTTTTCAGTAATTTTGCGGCGGTTTATGATTCGTGTCTGCTGTTTTAGCTGCGATAAGAAAATACAGAAGCTAAAGAAGCGGCCGACTTGTCTGCGGAGTCGCTGTTTGGCAACTGCGTAACAGTTTTATTTTTAATCAAGCCGGGTACTACAGGACATTCTAAAAATCAACAAACAATATGAAAAAATCATTCTTTATTACCATCCTTTGTCTCTTAGGGATGGGATTCGCACAGACCGCGAAAGCGGATGATGTGTACTACAGTGTGCTTGGAAGTGACGGAAAGACAATGACCGTTTATTATGACGGAAAGATGTCGCAACGCGGAGGAACCAGTCCTTATAAAACGGAGTGGAGAGAATGTGTCACGAAGGTAGTGTTTGACACGTCGGTCAAGAATTTCAAACCGTCTAACACGATGAAAGGATTGTTCTCAAAATTCGAGAAATTGGAAACTATCGAACACCTGAACTACCTTACTACCGAGAATGTAAAGGACATGTCTTACGTCTTTAACGGTTGTAAGAGTCTCAAGTCTTTGGATTTAAGCAATTTCAAGACGAACAGTGCGACCGACATAAGCTATATGTTCTCCGAGTGTTCCAGCCTCACGTCTCTGGACGTTAGTAAGTTTGAGACAGGCAATGTGACCAATATGGAATATCTGTTCAACAATTGTTCCAATGTTACCTCGCTTGATGTGTCTCACTTCGACACCAAGAACGTAACAAGTATGAAGTGTATGTTCTCCGGCTGTTCAGGTGTTACCGAACTGGACGTAAGCGGTTTTGACACCCGGAATGTGACAGATATGACAAGTATGTTTAACAGTTGTAAAAAACTCTCCTCCCTGAATGTGAATAGTTTTGACTTGACCAATGTGACATCTACTAAGTATATGTTTTATTATTGCTCAAGCCTCAGGACGATATATTGTAACAACGATTGGTCTAAGTACAGCCAATTCTATTATGGTGGGTATTATATTTCGACTGACATGTTCGACAAGTGTTTTTGGCTAACGGGTGGAAACGGCTTCAAGTACCAAGAAGATGCCACTGAAATCGGTTATGCCTGTCCGAACACGGAAAAGAATGAGGGCTACTTCACGGAAATACGGGATTTGTATGCCGTGCTTACAGGTACTACCGTTACTTTTTACTATGACTCGAAGAGGGGGGAGCGCGGAGGAAGCGCGTATTGGGAGAATTATATCCAAATTATGAATTTCGGTAAGGAGACTACGAAAGTGGTGTTCGACATGTCGATGGACAAGGCACGGCCGACCACTACTGCCAGTTGGTTCTCTAACTTCTCTAAACTGACAGATATTGAGGGTATACAGTATCTTCATACGGACGATGTGACCGATATGAGCAACATGTTCTTAGGCTGCAATGCATTGAAGTTCGTTAGCGTAAGCCTTTTCAACACCTCCAATGTGACGACTATGGAAGGAATGTTTACGTTATGTACGTCATTGCAGACGATTGATGTCTCGGGTTTTGATATCACCAAAGTGCAGAATGTAAAGCGTATGTTTGCATTATGCACGGATCTCTTGACCATCGTGTGCAAGAACGACTGGAGTGAGCATCCGTTCACGGAATCGGAGAATATGTTCACGGGAACAACGAAAATCATCGGACAAAACGGAACGACTTACGACGAGAACCATGTGGATGCGGCGTATGCCTGTCCGGACGGCATAAACGGCAAGAAAGGATATTTCTCTGAACAAATGGTTACCTTCTGCACTGTCACCTATCTTGACTGGAATGACGATGTGCTGTTCACGGAGAAAGTACGTGACGGCGAAGACGCTAAAGGCCCGGACACAGACCCCGAACGACCGGGATACATCTTCACCGGATGGGACAAGCCGCTGACCAACATCACCTCCAACCTCACTGTCTATGCGACCTACGAGACGGGCGTATTCACGGTTACTATTGACGAGGTTGAGCATGGGGAGATACTGCTGTTGGATGATGACATCGACCTGACGAACGTACCTGTTGGCACTACGCTGCATTTCCAAGCGTCGCCGGAACAAGGGTATGAACTGGAGAATTGGATCCACTATGACGAAGAGAACGGTCTGACCGTAACGCAGGACACCGTTGTCTCTGCCACCTTCCGAATCAAGACCTTCACTGTAACGCTTGAAGCCGCTGAACACGGACACATAGAGGTTGACAACGATGATATTGACTTGGAACATGTGCCTTATGGTACGGTTCTCTATCTGATTCCTGTACCCGATCCGGGATATGACTTCTCCGGCTGGATAGACTACGACCCCGACGAAGGATTGAAAGTGACGGAAGATGTCTCGGTATCGGCAGCCTTTAAGGAGATGTCTATTACCGTTACCTTCCTTGACATCAACGGTGACCCGATAGGTGAGCCGCAGGAACTGACTTATGGCGAAGATGCGGTTGCACCGGAAGCACCGGAAGTAATAGGTTACGACTTCACTGGCTGGGACGCGGATTACACCCATGTCACGGAGGACTTGGTTATACAGGCACAATATACGGCAAAGACGTTCACCGTTACTTTCCTTGACCGTAACGGAGACCTCCTTGGTGACCCGCAGACAGTCAAGTACGGCGAAGCGGCAGTAGCACCCGAAGCACCGGAAGTAGAAGGTTATACCTTTACCGGCTGGTCGAAAGATTTCAGTAACGTCATATCCAACCTGATGGTCATCGCACTGTACGAGAAGACAACGGAAACAGGCATCAACGACCTTCATAGCGAAAACGGACAAACGACAAAACAGATGCACAATGGCATCCTATACATCCACCGCAACAACAAGACCTACGACCCCGCCGGAAGGATAGTGGAATAGGGAAGACAACCGGCATCAGATGTCTGATTAACGGACGAAGAGAGTAACGCATACGTTACTAAGGTGACGTATAGATATAACAATGTAACGCACAAATAAGCAGTAGTGCGTTACGTTGTTTTTTGAGAAATCAGTTTCCATTCACAAAGGACTGATAGTTGTCTGGAATGGCAAGAATGGGATTGCCTATTTCTTTCCATAATCGGATTGTACCTGCCTGCGTACCATTTCGGTCACGAGGAAGGTGAAGATGAAAGTGGCTGCAACCATCAGGAAAAAGCCTGCATAGCCGAGACGCAATTCAATCCAGCCTGCCACAAAGCCGGGAAGCATCATACTTAATGCCATAAAAGCGGTGCAGATGGCATAGTGTGAGGTCTTGTACCCGCCCTCGGATATATACATCATGTAGAGCATATACGCCGTAAAGCCAAAGCCGTAGCCGAAAGTCTCCAAAGCTATACCTGTACCGAGGATATAGATATTGGCGGGCTGCGCCAATGCAAAATAGACATAGACCAACGAAGGCAAGGTCAGAGACAATGCCATGGGCCACAAAGCCCTTTTCAGTCCGACACGCGAGGCATAAATTCCGCCAATGATACCGCCTGCCAACTGAGCGATGACCCCTACCACACCGTAAAGCATGCCCACTTGCAGGGTACTCAATTCCAAACCGCCGTCCTGCACCGAACCGACCAAGAAAGGCTGGCACATCTTCAGCAGAAAGCCCTCTGGCAATCGATAGAGCAACATAAAACCGATGGCCAGCCAGATGCCTTTTTTGGAAAAGAAAGTGGAGAAAGCCGTTGCCATCTCCCGCCACGGATGGCCGCTATCGGCACGGGGAGCATCCTGTGCCGGACGGGGAATGAAAAAGATATGATACAAGGTAACAAGCAGAAAAACAACGGCAGCCACGGCTATGGTCATCCGCCATGAGTACGGGATATCCTGTGTGCTGTCCTCTATCAGACCTGCAATGGCAACCAATACACCCTGCCCGAAAATCATGGATATACGGTAGAACGTGCTGCGAATGCCCACAAAACGCGCCTGACTGCTTGGACTGTGTGCCAGCATATAGAAACCGTCGGCGGCTATGTCGTGTGTCGCTGAAGCAAACGCCGTGACAATAAAGAGGATGAGCGTGAACGTGAAAAGGCTGACAGGCGTGCCGCCTTCCACCATCATCGCCTCCGAAGGACGGGGTAGGGTCAGTGCCAGCACTGCCATGGCAAGCGTCATCAGACACTGCATAGTCACTATCCACCATCGCTTGGTGCGGACGATATCCACCAACGGACTCCACAAACCTTTCAAAAACCACGGGAAATAGAGCAAAGTGGTGTAAAACGCCATAGCATCGTTGGGAACACCCATCTTGGTGAACATCATTACCGAGATGTTATTGACGAGGAAATAGGGTATGCCTTCAGCAAAATAGAGGGTTGGAACCCAAGTCCATGGTGAGTTGTGACCGGTGTTATTCATCAGCAGGTTGGTTCGGTGGGGTTTGTGTTTGTCGGTTATTGTCTGTCATACCAAGAACGTAACGTTTGTAGTATGAGATTATGACGGTGGTAATGGGCAGGGCGATGATCATACCGGCGACACCGAGCAGATAGCCCCAAACAGAGAGTGATAGGATCATAACAGCGGGATTCATACCGATGACATTACCCATGATGAGCGGATTGAGAACGAAGTCTTGAATAGATTGAACGACAATGAAGACGGCCGCTATCTCAAGGAGGATAATCCAATAACTTGTGCCTGTGTCGGCAGCTTGGAGCAGTCCGAGAACCATTGTTACAGGGATGCCGAACGCCTGCATATAAGGAATCATATTGAGCAGTCCGATAAAGAGTCCGACTACCACTGCAAGAGGCAAACCCATAATCAGAAAACCTATACTGAAGAGGATGCCAACGGTGGTGGCGATGAGTGCCTGTCCGCGGAAATACTTGTTCATACCTTGCTCAAGGTCGTAGAGTATGCCGTTGACAACGTTGCGGAATTTAGGCGGAATCATCTCGTGCATCCCGCGACTGAGTGTCTCGTAGTCAATCAGAATGAATATAAGATACAGAAGGCAGGCGAATGCGACGAACAGTCCGGACAGGATATTGAGGGAGCCGCCGATGATGCTTCCGAGATAGCCACCGGCTTTGTCAACAATGGATTTGATGTCAATCTGCTGCAAAAGAGTTTGCAAGTCGGCTTGTGCAAGCTGTTCGCGCAGCCATTCTTGAGATGCGGCGGAAAGAAAAGTATCGACGTTGATACCGCGTACGTACCCGCTGACTAAACTGGACATGTGGGCAGTCTCGTTTTTGACAAGCGGAACGAGTAGAGCCACTATACCTGTGATGAGTCCAAAGACTAAGATGAGGGTTACGATGACAGCCAAGACGCGTGGCTTGACTTTCATTTTTGTTTGTACGAAAGTCACTACAGGGTGGAGCATATAGGCAATGAACCATGCGACTACGAATGGCAGTAGTACGCTGCTGAGAGTGCGGGTAAGAGCGAACAGCGCGGCGAGTATAGCAATGGCTATTACCAACCGCACTGTCCGGTCGAAAGTAAAGGGACGTGATTCCATATCTAAACAGATTAGAAGTGGAAGAAGCGTTTGACTATTTTTTCGATTAGATTGCGTGCCGAAACAAAATGGTCGAGCAGTCCGGTCCAACTGCGTTGTATGCGTTCAGTTTCCCGTTGGAGGTTCTTTTCCTGTTCGGAAGCTTTGTATTGCAGCATTTCCGATTCTTGCCTAACGCTCTCGATGGTGAGATTGTTTTTAGGCTTGGATGAGAACAAAATAGCGGCAACAGCGGCGAGCATCGGATTGAAGAAGAGTTGTTTGCGAAAGCAAACGACCACCAGTAAGATAAGTAACCATAGGGCGGCAACTATGAGCGCGGCAGCCCAAACAGGCATACAACTGCTCAGAGCCGAAATAAGAGCCACTCCCCCGACTGCAATGACAGCAAAGATGATAAGAATAACGGTCAGACCTAAAAGGATAAGACCGGCAATACGTGCCAACTTGTCCAAGACAGTGAGTTTTGCCTGTTCCAATCGAGTCTTGCCATACTCTTGAAGGTCGGCAAGGAAGTATTCATATTCTTCGCGGTCGAACATAGTTATTCTTCGTTAGGTTGTCCGTTGTCTTGCGAACGCATTCTCTCTCTTACATTTTGCAGTTTTTGCACTCCTTCTTCAGCAAAGTTGGAGATTTCTTCGCGCATTTCTTTTCCTGTTTTGGGAGTGAGCAGCAGAGCGGCTACGCCGCCAACGATGACACCACAAAGGAAGGCTGCCACGGAATAAGATGATTTGGCCATAGTAGTTGTGTGTTTTTCTGATTAGTTATAACCCAAGAAGGGCGTTTATTTGGTTTTATGTACCCGTTGGTACTCTTTTTGTGCTTTTTTGAGTTGAAGAACATATGCTTTGGATGTGTGGAGGCGTGAGAAACAAGCAGATGCCACCAACCTTCCAGCTGTGACATCACTTTGCCAGTGGTAACCAGCTATGACACGGCTTTGTCCATACTCGTAACCTACTTGCATTATTTCGTTTTGGTATTGTGGGCAAATCTCGACCAAGATGAGGGCTGTGGTCCATCCGAGAGTGGTGTGTCCGGAAGGGTAGGATCCGTTATGGCGCAAGGATTCTTCGTCATTAGGGACGAGTGTGGGTTCGTTGTAGTACATGTACGGACGCGGGCGGAAATAGTGCGCCTTGGCTATATCGCAACCGAAACCTGCCGTATAAGTAGCATCGATGAGCAGTTTCCATAGTTGCGGTGTGGTGTTAGGACTGATGGTGACACCGATGACGGGTGAGAAGATGGTAGCCATACGGTAGATGCTGTAGTCGGCATCGTCTTTGGCCTGTTGCCCCCGTGGGGTGTTGCGCTGTCTTTTGCCCCATTGGTATTGGGCTGTGTCGTAAGCGAAACGCATAGAGCCTGAATCGGGCGGAGCAGGCAGATAGAGGACAGCGTCAGGCATATCTTCTACAGAGAGATACGCGTGCGGTTTTTGTGCTGCCAAAAAGATGGCAGTCAGCAGAAAGACGCAAACAAGGATATGGTGTTTTTTCATAACAGTAGTAGGTTTTATTCGTTTTTGTTCCAAGTTATGTATGGGTGGTTCAAGAGATAACTGTTGAAGAAACGCGGGTCACCGGTCACTTCTTTGCCGAGGAAATCCGGCCGTGAGTATGGCTGGTTCTCGCTTGTGAGTTCTATTTCAGCCATAACGAGACCTTGATTGAGTCCGAAAAATTCGTCCACTTCGCAGGTCAGTCCGTCAGGTAGCGGGACGAGCCACCGTTTTTTTTCTATTTTACCGGGGAGGCATAGAGCGAGCAGCTGGTCAGATTCATTGGCGGGAATCTCTTTTTCCCATTCGTAGCGCGAGAACTGGTTTTGCACTATGTGTGACTTGACAGTGATGAAACCTTTGTCCCCCCATCGGCGGACGCGCACGGAGCAACGCTCGTTGAGGCTGAGGTAGCCTTGACTGATTGGTATGCAGTCGGAGGAGAGTTGCTTGTAACTGTCATCGGTGACGAGGAATTTGCGCTCTATTTCTTGGTGCCCCATAAGGTTTTATTTTTTAGGTTGGTGTTCGGGTCTTAAGAGGTCGTTGACAGTCTTGACGGGATTGAAGGTTGAAATTGGCACTTCAACAAAGACAGTGTTCCATTTAGCCATTGCCCCGTTCCACAGTCCGGGCAGTTCCAAGGCAAGCAGGTCTTTACCGTCTTTTGACTTGTGAGAGATGAATCCCGTGTCGGGGTCAACAAAGTCGGGCAAGTTGTAAGGTTTGCCGTCAGGGTCGCGCAAAGAGCAGACAAGGTCAACGGGGTTGAAGAACTTGGAGCGTGCCATAAGTTGTTTGTCTGCTATCTGGCTTGATTCGAGTATCTGGTAGGAAAGTGAGCCGTCTTTCTCGCGCACGATGAAAGGTCCCCCACCGGGTTCGCCTGTGTTTCTGACAACACCGCAAACGCGGATTGGCCGGTTGAGGCGTTGCTTTTCTTCGAGTGAAATGTGAGGGTCTTTCAGGATTTTGAATACCCGTTGTTGTTCTTCAATTAGTATGCCGGCGAGTACTTGTTTGTACCGGATGGTGGAGTGTTTGAGGTAGTCCGGTACAACGTTGTCAATGTTTTTGATAAAAGCTATGTCGCAATCCAACTGATTGAGGTTCTCAATGAGTGCGCCGTGTCCTCCCGGACGGAAAAGCAGAGTGCCATCGGAATTGCGGAAAGGCGTTCCATCGGGATTGGCAGCGAGGGTATCGGTGGATGGCAACTGCTCGGAGAAAGTGATGTCGTATGTCACACCGTATTTCTTTTGGTAGTAGGACATTTTGTCGGCTATGTGTTTTCTGAAGAGTGGAAGGTGCTGGTGACTGACAGTGAAATGCAGGTGACATATCTTTCCTTCTTTTTCTTCGGTTGCGGCATACAAAGCCCCCTCTACAAGATGTTCTTCGGCAGGTGTGCGTGGACCGTTACGGTAAGAGTGGAAGAGTAGCAGTCCTTTAGGCAGGTCGCCGTAGTGCATATCCTCAAGCAGGAATCTCACGGCTTCTTGTCCGTCTTTGTCTTGGAGCCGGCTGCCAAAGGCAAATAGGTCTTTGTTGGCAAGGAAGGTACGCACAAAGTCCGTTTCCTCTCCTGACGAAAGGTAGGCGTACAAGTCTTTGAACATGCGTGAGGCTGCTCCGCTGGCGGGTACGAACTTTGTGACAGTATGTCCTGAACGCAGGTATTCCTGCCATAGGCTGATATATCGTTTCTGGTCATCAACGGAAGGCCGTATGATACCTTTCTTCCGCAGTACGGCAGCGGGTGAAACGATGTCCAATACCGGGAAACCCGTGCGAAAACGTTCCAATTGTTTTTCCGCCTGACGTATTGTTATGCCTCTTTGTTCTAACTGCGCGATGTCGCTTCGCGAAAAAATAGGTGTTGCCATATAGAAATAGGATTTTAGCGTTAATTACAGAGCCGCTCTGATCTCTTCTAATTCGGTTTTGACCCGACTTAGTATTTCGTATGCGTGTTGTCGCTGGTCGGTGCGGCGGCGGGGGGAGCTGAGTTCGTTGCGTATTGCTTCAATGCGTGTGATGTGCATCTCGTCGCGCAGGTATTTGATTTGTTTGATCAGGTCGATGTCGGACTGTTTGTAGTAGCGATTACCGTGTCCGTCGGTGCGTGGCGAGATACCGCTGAACTGTTTTTCCCAATAGCGCAGTGTTGATGCGGGGACTCCGACCGTTTTTACTACTTCTGTGATAGAGTAGAACACTTTGCGAGAGTCGGTGCTGTTTATATATTGCTCTTCCATATCGTTTATCCTCCTATTCGCAGAGTTTTTCCGGCTCTGATATTTGTTCCTGACAGGTTGTTCCATCGTTGCAGCTGTCTGACTGTACAGTGGTGTCTGCGTGCGATCGCGCCCAAGGTGTCTCCTTGACGCACTTTGTAGTAGGTTACTCCGTTGGCTTTGTATGTCCCGTTGTTTTTTGTGCGGTGCGCGATATCAATTTCGGTGCGGCGGTTGTTGATCAGTTCGTCTGCTTTGTGAGCAATGATAGTGTCTTCGTTGGCTATGAAAAGTTCTATTTTTTCGATTGGCAGACAGATGGTGTAAGGTTTGCCTCCGGGTAGCACGTCTTTGGGGTATTGAGGATTGAGGCGACGGAGGTCTGCAAGGTCTATCTTGAGGATGTCAGAGACTTGTTGCAGGTGCAGCCGTTGTGATGTATAGAGAGTGTCAGTGACGATAGGCTGTAAATCAGGGTCTGGGCAGATGCCGTGCTGGTCGGCATAGTTCATAGCGTAGGATGCGGCGATGAAGATAGGCAGATAGCTGCGTGTCTCTTTTGGGAGGTAGGGGTAGATGGACCAGAAGTCCCGTTTGCCTCCGGCACGCCGGATGGCTTTATTGACGTTGCCAGGTCCGCAGTTGTAGGAGGCGATAGCGAGATTCCAGTCGCCGTAGAGAGAGTAGAGGTTTTTGAGATAACGGCAGGCTGCTTCAGTAGAGCGGATGGGGTCACGCCGTTCGTCCACGAGCGTGTTGATTTCGAGTCCGTAGAGGCGGCCGGTGGATGGCATAAATTGCCATAGTCCTGCTGCACCCATACGTGAGTGGGCTGCGGGATTGAGAGCAGACTCTATAACGGCGAGATAGCATAGTTCGTAAGGCAGTTCGTAGCGTTCGAGCATGTCTTGGAACATAGGGAAATAGTAATCTGACAGTCGGCACAGTCTGGCGAGTTGTCTGCCAGAACCTTTGATATACCTGTTGATACATTCGCGTACAACAGGATGGTAAGGAACTTCGATGATGAAGGGCAGGGCTTGAAGCCGTGCTTTATATACGGAGTCGGGCAGGTCGGTGATGATGCCTGTGGATGTGCAGTCTGTGGTGTCCAACCAAGCCATAGCTTCGTCGAAGAAGCAGAGAATGCTGTTTTCGGACGTGTCTGAATAGTTGAGTCCGGATGAAAGCCCGGAGGCATCGGAAGCGGCTAATATGGAATCCAAGACAGAGTTCTCATAGATTAGTGTGTCTAAAACTGCGATAGAGTCGGTTTGAGCAACAACAGGAAGGTGAAAACTCAAAAACAAGAGAAATAGTATATGTTGTAGTTTGTTCATAGTCAAAGGGTTAGATAGTTAAAGATATTGCCGCTTGCGTTAAAAAGAGAAAGCTAATTTTATTTCAGCTGATTTGTTGTATCTGAACGGGTCTTGGTAGAGTTGCGGAGTGACATCAAGTGAGAGGTCGGGACTGATGTCGAAGTCAAAAAGTTGCGCATCAACGTATGCATCAATGATAGAGAGAATATAAACTCCGATGGTTGCGGCGATAGATATGTCGCGGTAGCGACGGTATCGGTTTTGCCTGCTGTTGAGAGTGGAGGTGTATTGTGTCCGTCCTCCCATACTTTCGATTGTGTAGCCAGGTGGCAGAATGGCATTATAGGAGCGAGCCGGATCGGACGACAGTTCTGTGTCGGTAAGGATGTCGCGGTAGGCTTCTTTATAGTCGGTGTACATACGTGAGTTCCATGAGATGGCATAGGCGCAACCCATAAAGGCGCCATAGACAACAGGCAGTTTCCAGTAACTGCGGTTGTAAATCTGCCCTAATCCCGGTACGATGACAGCGAGCCACGTTGCACGGTTGGGGTCGGGTGCCCACAGTTGCAGTGAATCACTGGCGGTTTTGTCTGCCATAGCGATGGCAACTGCAGATGAATCGTTGTCAAGAAACATATTGCCAGTCGTTTCGGCTGACAGCAGGCATGGCAAGAAGAGCAATATGGTCAGCAGAATTTGTCTCAACGGGTAAGTTGTTCTATTAGCAGTTGCAGTTGTTCGGGTGTGCTATAGGTAATGGTAAGGTGTTTGCCGTCAATGCGCACGGGGAAACCTAAACGTTGTTCCAATTCTTTTTCCTGTTGCCGGAAGGTGGTGTTTTTCGGCACAGCGTTTTTTTCGTTTTTTTGTTTGCTTACAAGTTCTTCCACTTTTCTGACGCTCAGTCCGTCGCGCAGGATTCGTTTGTATATGTCAAGTTGCTGTTCGGTGGATGAACTGCCGAGTATGGCTCGTGCGTGTCCCATATCTATTTTTTTCTCTTTTATGCCCATTTGTATTTCTGCGGGCAGTTTGAGCAGTCGCAGGTAGTTGGCGACAGTGGCACGTTTTTTGCCGACGCGTTCAGCCATGTTCTCTTGTGTGAGTTGGTAGTCGTCCATCAGTCTTTGGTAGGCGAGCGCTATTTCGATGGCATCGAGGTCTTCGCGCTGAATGTTTTCGATGAGAGCCCATTCCATTACCTGTTCGTCTTTGGCTGTACGTACGTATGCCGGTATGGTGTTCAGTCCCGCCATTCTGGCAGCACGGACGCGTCTTTCGCCGGCGATAATCATGTATGTGCCGTCTTCATTTTTGCGAAGCGTGACAGGTGAGATGATTCCGTGTTCGCGTATGGAGTGACTGAGTTCTTCGAGTGCCTCTGCATCGAAGGAGCGTCTTGGTTGTTCTGGGTTGGCACTGATTAGTGAGAGTTCAACCTCGTTGATAGAGGAAGAGCCTTCAGCCATTACGTGGGTATCTATGAGGGCATCTAATCCGCGCCCTAAACCTGTCTGTTTTTTCATCTTTGAATAAGTTCTTTAGCTAATTGTACATAGTTTTGTGCGCCTTTGGATAGCGGGTCATATTCGATGACTGACATACCGTGGCTTGGAGCTTCGCTCAGGCGGACGTTGCGTGAGATGACAGTATTGAAGACGAGTTTGCCAAAGTGGCGTTTGACTTCTTCATATACTTGGTTGCTGAGGCGCAGACGGCTGTCGTACATAGTGAGGAGGAAACCTTCTATCTGGAGTGTGGGATTGAGCTGGCTCTTGATAATTTTTATGGTATTGAGCAGTTTGGCTATACCTTCCAAAGCGAAGAACTCGCATTGTACGGGAATAATGACAGAGTTGCTTGCCGTGAGGGCATTGACTGTGATTAGTCCTAATGACGGTGAACAGTCAATGAGGACATAGTCGTATGAGTTGTCAATTCGTGTAAGCATCTGCTTCATGCGTCTTTCCCTGTCATCGAGGTTGAGCATTTCTATTTCTGCTCCTACGAGGTCTATATGGCTGGGAAGGACGTAGAGGTTTTCAACCGATGTCGTCATAACGGCAGTATTCGGGTCAATATCGTTGACGAGGCACTCGTAAATGGTTTTGTTGAGTGCTTTGATATCAATACCGAGTCCGGAAGACGCGTTGGCTTGCGGGTCCGCATCGATGAGCAGAACATGTTTGCCTTCAGCAGCCAAGCCTGCTGCAAGATTGATGGATGTGGTGGTTTTGCCCACACCGCCTTTTTGATTGGCTATTGAAATGATTTTCATATATCTGTCAGGAATGTTTGACTATGGTTTGTATATGTCGGGTTGTTTATGTTTTTTTGTTGCGTTGTTTGAATTCCCAGAGGTAGCCGAGGTTGAGACTGAGATTCATAGGGTGCGATTGGGCGAAATAGTCACTTTTGCGGTTGCTGAACAGGTCGCTGAAACTGTATGAGAATCGCACTTCCAATTGGAAGGATCCGCTATGGTCAGTTCTGGCGCAGTAACCGAGGCCGGCGGTAATGCCGTAGTCGAACCGGTTGTCAATGGCATTGTATTGATATTTTGAAGCAGGGTGTGTTGTGCCTTTTTGTTTGTCGGCGATGCAGTATCCTATTTGCGGTCCGAGGTTGAGGAAACCGCGATGACGGTTGTTGCCGAGATAGAGGTGGAAGAGGAACGGTAATTCGATATAGTGGAGATGGCGTGAATAGTGGACGTTTAGTGAGTCTATGTTTTCTCTCCAGCCACGGTGCATATAGTTGAGTTCGACTTGCAGTCCGCAATACTTATGTCCGTAATACCGAAACAGGAGTCCGCCGTCAGCCCCTAAATTGGCAGCGTCAATTACGTTGTCTGTTCCGGGAACAACGGGTGAGAAATTAGTCATAGAGGCGATGACACCGCCCTGTGCGCCGATGTACATTTCGGGTTGCCGGAGCCGTGGTTGGGCAGCAAGGGACAAGGCGAACGAGGAAATCAATATGACTATGAGCCGTTGTTTCATAGGTTTAGTAGGCTACTTGTATATATTCATTAATCCAGCCACCGTCGGCATTTGTTCTGACGAAGTGTATGTTTGATTGTATGCCGGTGGTGAAAGGTTCATAGAAGATGTAGTCTGGATTTATATCGGTATCAAGGTTATTATTGTGTTCGTAGAGTGAAGGCAGAAGGTATAGCAGGTAAGAGGTGAGGTCGTAGCCTAAAAGGTCGAATCGTGGGTAATTGACTGCGGGTGAATAAGATGAGCCGGACGAAAAATAGTAGTTGTGAATGCGGTTATATATATTTGCAGCAGATGAGTTGTTGTCAGACTGTAGGAAGAAATAAGCATAGACAGGTCTTAGCGGGAGTATATCCGCTTGTTGCATCCATGAGTCTTGTGCCAGCAGACGGACATCGTGGCGGATAGCCAGCTGTTTGACATGCGGAATGATGACGGAGGCATTGGAATAGTTGTCGGTATGTAGAATGACGAGGTTGGTAAGTGTGTCTGATGCGATGGAGTCAGCCGAATCGTTGAGCATGGCGTGAAGCGGAACGGTATCCACGTGAATGTTCCGTTCGTTAAGTTCCTGAAGCAGGTGAGCCACTTCGGGCGAGGGTTTGTGGTCGGCTTTGACGTAGATTAAATGCAGGCTGTCTTTGTGGTTTTCGATAGTGTCGGCGATGCAGCGTGCTTTACGGTCGGGAGTAGGGTTGAACTGGAGTATGTACGGGTTGTTTTCGACTCCAGCCACGTGTGAGGTGAAGGGGATGAGTGTCCAGACGGAGTGTGACTGGCTCCA
>JAIKXR010000078.1 GCA_024683975.1 Paludibacteraceae bacterium | reverse complement strand
TTTATGTTGTACCTTTGCATCATCTTAAAAAGTAAACCTC
This sequence comes from Paludibacteraceae bacterium, assembly GCA_024683975.1. Taxonomy (GTDB): domain Bacteria; phylum Bacteroidota; class Bacteroidia; order Bacteroidales; family Paludibacteraceae; genus Colicola. Next base: position 38,041 of record JAIKXR010000078.1, on the reverse strand, counting down.
CTTAGGAAAGGAGTAAACCTTTTCAGTAAACGAGTCAAAAGTTTACGTTTCTTAAGATACTATCTCAGTAAACGAGTCAACCTTTTTCAGGTTTAGTCACTTCTGTGAGGTGTCGCTATGGTAAGCACTATCATTCGGCTATCCTACGGTTATCTATCGGTTATCCTACGGAGTTGGTTGCTGTTGGGTTGCTGTTTTTGCGGCATATTATGCCGCGCAATGGACGATGTGTTTTTTCTTTCCGATACGCCGTTTTTCTTCGGTTCAGAGGATGAAAGACAAGGAATTGACAGAGTATGTGGCATAGATGGCGGTCAGAGTACAAAATCCATATAATTAGCAGGGGTGACACATTGGAACGGTGTGTCGGGGTAATTGCGGGCAAACGAAAGGGGCTGCCTCGCGGATTTCTTCTCATTCCACTTGAACTCAAACGAAGACAGTCTGCCGTCTTCCTCCTCAATCAAGTCTATCTCCTGCTGCTCCACAGTCCGCCAAAAATACAGACCGGCATACCTCCGCATCCGTGCATTCCGCTTCATCCGCTCACTGATCATCATATTCTCCCACAAAGCGCCGGTGTCCGTGCGCAATTCAGGCGGGGCAAAGTTGTTTAAACAGCCATATTTTGCGGTTGAACCCACGAAATATGGCTGTTTTTTGCGATTGTAACCGCATATTATGGGTGTTCTAGCGGCTTCAACGGCAGATTACTTGTCGATGTTCGCGTTCACCAGCGCCAGAACCTCGTTCTCGGCGGCTTCCGCCTGCTTGACGAGTGCTGCGGCTTCGGCGATGAGGCGGTCGGCATTATCGCGGTTCTTCAGTCCGGCGGCGTTGATGCGCACATTCATGTCCGCTCCGCGCACTGCGGCACGGGCTGCCAGCGCGCCCACACCCGCGTCAGAGGCGGAGGCGGGATTGCCCTTCTCCGCCATGGCTTTCAGTACGGGGAAGGCACGCATTGATGTCTGCATCGTGCGCAGAGGGACCTCGGTGGCGTAGAGCGTGGCGGCTTCCATCGCCTCGGCACGGGCGGCTTTCTCCTCGGGTGTGCCTTTCGGCATGGCGAAGACAGCCATAATCTTGTTGAAAGCCGCCGTGTCCTCGTCCACGAGCGCGAGCAGTTCGTTCATCACCTGCTGGCCCTCTTCGGCTACACGCGAGAACTCCTCCCAGCGGTCGTCCCAGCCACGCTTGTGCGAACTGAGGTTGGCGACCATCGTGCCGAGAGCCGCACCGAGCGCGCCCATATAAGCGGAGATGCTGCCGCCGCCGGGTGCCGCCGATTCGCTGGCTGTCTCGATGGCGAAACCCTTGCAGGTCATGCGTATCAGACGTTCCTTCTCCGCCTGCTCCTTCTCGTCAATCATCATGTATTCAATCACTTTCTCCTTCGGGTTGAAGGGCTTGAGTTCGTCCAAGCCCATCGACTTGACCGCCATGCGGATTATCTCGTCCTCGGTGATGCCGAGCGAGCGTTGCTGGCGGGCAAGGTAGAAGCGTCCCGCGTCAATGAGGGCGCACTTGGGCACGAGACCGACAATCTCCGCACCTGTGACGCGCATACCGCGAGCAGCGGCGGCGCGGCTGACCTCCTCGAAGGCGACATGCAGCGGCGTGACATTGATGTCGGTGATATTCATACTTACCTGCGCGATTCCATATTCGTCTATGTACCAGCCGATGGCTTTGCAGCCTTTCAGCGTGCCTGGCTGCCACATCTCCTCGCCGTTGGCGTCACGCAGCACCTTGCCGGTCAGACTGCCGCCCTCGCGCATCTTGCGGCCTTTCTCGCGCACGTCGAAGGCGACCGCCATAGCGCGGCGGGTGGAGGTGGTGTTGAGGTTGAAATTGACGGCAATAAGGAAGTTACGCGCTCCGACATTGGTGGCACCGGCGGTGGCGACGCGCTCATTGTAGGTGTCAGGACCGAAGTCGGGACGGCGTGCAGGGTCTTTCATCTTCTCGGGCAGAGCCTCGTACTCCCCTGCGCGGCATACGGCAAGGTTCTGACGCTCAGGCTTGAAAGCCGCAGCCTCGTAGCAGTAGCAGGCGATGCCAAGTTCCTCGTACATGCGTTTGGCAAGTCCGCGTGCAAGGACGGCGCACTCCTCTAACGTGATGCCTGCCACGGGGATGAGCGGGCATACATCGGTGGCACCGCTGCGCGGATGTGCGCCATGATGCAGGCGCATGTCAATCAGTTCGGCGGCTTTTCTTGCGCCACGGAAAGCGGCTTCCACCACCGCCTTCGGCTCGCCCACAAAAGTGACGACCGTGCGGTTGGTCGCCTCGCCCGGATCCACATCCAACACTTTGACTTTCAGTCCTTCCACTTCGGTAGCCGCAATCTCGGCCACAATCTGGTCAATCACCTGACGGTTGCGCCCTTCGGAGAAATTGGGCACGCACTCGATAATCTGTTGCATAGTATATTTGTTTTAGTTAATTTACACTTAATGATTGTTATGGTTGCTTTTAGGTTGCTTTTAGGTTACTTTTAGGTTGCTTTGACTGTCGGCTCACTGTCGGCTGACCGTCGGCTCACTGTCGGCAAGACTTGCGCGTCCAACGGAAGAAGAGACACAGGAGAAGAAGAGTAACAATGGCAGCAATGATATAGGCGTAGAGACTCCAACCTTTGGAGGCGAACTGCAAGCCCTCCGGTGCGATAAAAATATAACTAACGCTGACCATAGTCATAAAGAGTGCGGGAAGAAGAGCACTGATGTATCCATAAGGATATCTTGTATCGCCCTTCAACCCATTATGTTCCTGCCTATACAGGAATACTGTTCCAGCCCAAAGAGTGAAGACGGCAAGCGTCTGGTTGGTCCAAGAGAAATATCGCCAGACAACATTGAAATCAACAAAGACCATACAGAAAACGCAGATGAAAAGAGGCAGAGCTATTGCCAGCCGCCGCATAACTTGCCGCTGGTCCCAATGGAGGAAGTCGGCGACAATAAGTCTTGCCGAACGCAGAGCGGTGTCACCGCTGGTAATGGGGGCCGCAATTACACCAATGATAGCAAGTATGCCTCCTACCGTACCCAACCACGAGCGACTGACGCGATCCACAACAAGCGCGGCTATGTTCTCACCTTTATGTTCGGCTGCGAACTGCTGCAGGCCATCTATACCGTAAAGACCATGTTCGGGATCGGCGAAGAATGTGCCGGCGGCGGCAGCCCAGATGAGAGCCAATATGCCTTCTGCGACCATTGCTCCGTAAAAGATCCATCTGCCCTGTCTTTCATTTGTGACACATCGCGCCATTAGCGGCGACTGCGTACCATGGAAACCTGAGATAGCCCCACATGCGATGGACACGAACATCATCGGGAAGAGAGGCAGCCCGTTGGTCTGACGGTTGTCAAGTCCGTCTGTCAGTTCCGGCATTTCGGAAGCGTGCCAGCCTAACATAACAAACATAATTCCGATACCCATAAAGAGCAGAATACCACCGAAGACAGGATAAAACCTGCCTATGAGTTTATCAACGGGCAAAATGGTAGCGAAGACATAGTAAGCAAAGATAATCAGTACCCACACGAGGGGAATAGACCCTGTTCCCCAATTCATAGACGGCAGTCCGCACAACCCTTGCAGCAAGGTGGCAGGTCCGCTCAAAAAAGTGGTAGTAAGCAAGACCAGCAGAACCAACGAGAGGATACGCATAAAGAGTTTGATGCCATTACCTAATTCACTGCCCACTATATCCGGCAGTGAAGCACCTCTTTTGCGAACGGACATCATTCCGCTAAGGTAGTCGTGTACACCACCGGCAAATATGGTTCCGAATACAATCCAGAGGAAAGCACTCGGTCCGAAAAAGATACCCATAATAGCGCCAAAGACAGGTCCTAATCCGGCTATATTAAGAAACTGAACGAGGAAGATTCGCCACGGCTTCATCGGCACATAATCCACTCCGTCTGTCTGGCTGACAGCAGGTGTCGTGCGCTGAGGGTCAATAACAAACACTTTTTCCACTAATGTACCGTACAGGACGAAACCTACAACAAGTGCCGCAAGGGCAAGAAGAAAAGTTATCATAGCTATTGTGTTATAAAGTTCTTTTTTCGGAGATGCCGCATCAATTTATCCACTAATTGCGTGACTGTCATTTTGCCGTTGTTCTCAACCACATAATCAGCACGATGACGAAGCTGGCAATTGCTCATTTGCGCTTTGATACGGCTTTTGACCTGCTCTTCCGTTTTGTTGTCACGCGCCATAGTCCGTGCAATGCGCAGAGGTTTTGGGGCAATGACAGCGATGATATAGTCACACTCGAGGTCAAACCCGCTTTCATAAAGAATCGCGCTTTCGACAAAGAGCAGCCCTTTGTTATGTTCCTGTGCTGTCTGCTTAAGGTCTTGCCTGACAACCGGATGAATGATGTCATTGAGTTGTTGCAAAAGGCCGGCATTGGCAAAGACCCGCTGAGCGACCTTGCTTGAGATATAGCGGTCGCCATCATAGACATCCTCACCCAACAAGTTCTCAATGGCCTGTCTGACAGGAGAAGTCATAACTAAGCGTTTGGCAGCGGAGTCAGTGTCATAGACCTCATACCCACGCTCGCGAAGAGCATTGGCAATAGTTGTTTTACCGCTCCCTATACCGCCTGTCAGACCTATAAGCATCAGAATTGGAAATAAATAAAAGGTTGAACGTCAGTCAGCATAAACTTATACAGAAGCACCACCACAGCCACCGTAATCACGAGCATGATCCATACAGGCAAAGAGGCAAAACGCAGTCGATACCAAAGTTTGAACTTGTCAGGCATCCAATGGATAAGCATACCTAAAAGGAATAGCAGAATGGTGAGCCGCTGCGCCCAAATAACGGGCAGGATAGTGGAAACGTCCCACGCACTGCCTATCTGCTGCATCATCTCACGCGCAGTACGCCATGCCGTCGCGTTGGCAGTGGCAGGGTCAAGATTAGAGCCGGCACGGAAAAAGAGACGGGTGAAAGTGATGAAGACAAAAGTCTGCAGCACTGCCCACATAGTACCCATTGCGTGAGCAAAACCTTTCTGAGGCAGATGCATAAGATGATACAGATAACCCAACAGACCGCCGACAGCCACTATGGATGACATAACCCAAACAACGTTAAGCCAAGGCTGAGGATAATAATAACGCCAAACTGTCAGTCCACAGGCAAGTAACAATACAGACAAGAAACGCAGATGTATATTCCAGTTACGCCATATTTTATTGACAATCATACCAATGCCGTTCAGTCCTCCCCAGATGAGGAAGTTCCAGCTTGCACCATGCCAAAGTCCTCCAAGCAGCATAGTGATAAACGAATTAAGATTGGCAGCCAACAACTTACGATGCTGCGGTCGAAGCCAAGCCACCAAGCCAACTGTCAGAGCCAGACCTAAAACGATGCCCGTAACCCACCAACTGCCACTCAACACTAATGCCACAGCAGCAATGATGCTTATCCATATATAAGTGGCTACAGTAGTTTGCCGGTTACCACCTAAAGGTATATAAACGTAAGTTTTAAGCCATTTACTTAATGATATATGCCATCGTCTCCAGAAATCCTGAGGATTACGAGCCTTATACGGCGAATTGAAGTTCCTTGGCAGACAGAACCCCATCAGCATTGCAATACCAATCGCTATATCTGTATAGCCGGAAAAATCTGCATATACCTGCAACGAATATGCAAAAAGAGCCAGCAGATTCTCCGTACCGGTGAACATCAGCGGGTTCTCAAACACACGATCAATGAAACTGACAGCCAGAAAATCACTCAGCACAACCTTCTTCACCAGTCCGTTGAGTATCCAAAAGAGAGCAATACCAAACAGCCTCTTACTTAGTTGATAAGGCTGATAAAGTTGCGGCACGAACTCCGAAGCACGCACAATAGGGCCTGCAACCAACTGCGGGAAGAAACTGACATAGAAAGCAAAGTCCAAGAGGTTGCCAACCGGCTCTATACGACGACGATAGACATCGGCAATGTAAGAAATGACTTGAAAAGTATAGAAGCTGATACCAACCGGCAAGATAATCTTCTCCGTAATAGACAGGTGAGTTCCAAAGAGCTGATTGATAACGTCAGTGCCAAAATATGCGTACTTGAAGAATCCTAATAAGCCTATATCAATCAGCACACAAAACCACAGAGACAATTTTTTGAGTGTCTGTCTGTTGTCAGCGGCATATACTGCCTTTGCAAACAGCCAGTTGTTGATGGTCAGGAAGACAAGTAAAAGGAGAAAGGCACCGCTTGTCTTGTAGTAGAAGAAACAACTGGCAAGCATAAGAAAAACATTGCGCAAGTGCAGACGAAGGCGTGAACATTGGTTCCTGCCAATCTCCATTATAAGCGTAAAAACAAGATAAACAGCCGCAAAGAACACCCAAAACTCCCATTGAGTGAAGAGTAGCGGTCGCTGGGAATCAAATGAATATATGCTTATCAGGTCGTTCATCGCGTTTTATTTGGTAAGGGTTGCAATAGAAAATCTGTCAGCATCCTGCCGGCTCTGTCAGCTCCTTCACGAGTGAAATGTATACCGTCTTTGCCTGCCCAGCCTTTGTCCTGCCATTCAGCCATCGCACCTGTTCCGCCCATTGCCTCAAAAAGACTCCAGTAAGTAGCCTGCTCCTCACCTGCCACTTGGCGCAAGGCATTGTCGATAGAAGGAACTATCTTGTAAGAGTGTTTTTCGCCTTTATCGTAGGTCAGCATATCGCTCGGACCGACCATCAGAATGGCCGCTTCCGGAGCCAAACGATGAAGAATGCGAATCTGCTGACGCACTTTCTTCATATAAATAGCCACCTGATTTTCGTTCTTTATATACGGAGCGGCATTACCTCCAAACTGCCAGATAATAAGTCTTGTGCGTGTAGTATTATAGTAGTTCCACAGTGCTTCAGGATTAATCTGTGTGAAGATAGTGCCGGTACTGCCACGCAGAGCCACATTATCCACCTGCACACCTGTTTCTGACTCCAACGAAATACCATAAACATCTTGTTTTCCATTGAGTTTCAGAACGTAAGAAGACACTGTATCTTCCATCTGAATTATGCTGTCACGTTCAGCGACAATGCGAATGCGAGTATATCGGCTCTCAGTGCCTGTGGTGCGTGAACGCAGACTGACAGTGATGTCTTCACTTCCTGCAACTTGCAGATTATCCATCACGCTCACTTGCGCCATCGGACCATAAATCCAATTAGGGCGGCGTTGAGAAGAAGGGCCAAAAGCACGAAAAGTCTTGGGATGAATAACCTGCCCGTTGTGACGGACAGTAATGAGTGCTGTACGAAGGTCGTAATACGGTTCGATAGACAGCATACCGGTACCACACCCGCCAAAACGTTCCTGTAACATGCGACGCAACATAAAAGTCATACGGTCAGCTTCTATCTGCGAGTCTCCATAATGCACCACCCGGACGGTCTGCTCATCGGTGTGAGCCAACGACTCGTAGAAAGGTTTGAGAAGGTGATAAGGATTAGTTGTCACCTTGAGCGTGTCCTGCCAACTGACAGTCTGCTCGTATGGTAAAGTGTCGATATACGCCAGAAGGACAGTATCAATCGGTTGGGAAGTCTGCACAAACATATCCGGCACAAAACGCCATCCCTTCACCGCTGCGGCTGACCCAATAAGGCAAAGAATAATGAACAGACATACACGATGTGGTTTCATTTTTTCCACAACGCTTTAGTGAACAACAACAGGACGGTGAATATTTCCAAACGCCCGGTCATCATAACCAGCGTCATCCACCATTTGCCGAATGTCGGAAAGTCGGCATAAGTACCGCTTGGCCCGTACTGACCTATACCTAACCCCACGTTGCCAATGGCGGATACGGCCGCACCGATAGATTCGTCAAAATCAATACCGCATCCGCAGAAGACAAGCACGGTAAGCAATATAATCAACACATAAAAAACCATAAAAGCCATCACGTTATTGATTGTATCGTGTGACAATGGACGTCCGTTCAACTTGATGGGTATGATTGCATTAGGATGTATGCGGCGTTGGAATTCCGCAAAACCGCTCTTCGCAAAAACAAGTATCCTGACCCATTTCATACCGCCGGCTGTCGAACCGCTGCTTCCACCGGTGATGAACATAAAAAAGACCGTCACCCAAAGTAGCGGTGTCCAAGTCATATAGTCGGCAGCGGCAAAACCGGTCGAAGTAATCGAATTGACAGTTGTGAAGAATCCTATGCGGAACGACTCTTCAATATGCGCCAAAACATCTTTGGCAGAACCTGTCCAAATCTCGTTCTGAACGCCATGGTAAACAGCCAGACCGACGGTCATCGCCACTCCTATTATACCTACCGCACGGGCATACCACTTGGTTTCCTCATCTTGCAACAACCGTTGAGGTTTACCGCGCAGAAAAAGAATAATCAACGCAAAATTCAATCCTGACAAAAAGGTAAAAACAGCCACTACATATTGCACAGCCGGACCAGATAACATAAGGCTGGTGTTCTTTGTTGAGAAACCTCCTGTCGCTATGGTGGTCATTGAGTGGCATAGTGCGTCAAAAACGCTCATATCGCATAGCCACAAACATGCTGTTTCTGTTATCGTCAGGAATATGTACACCGCCCACAACAGTTTGGCTGTATCTGCTATTCGTGGGGAGAGTTTCTCATAGTTGACACCGGTCACTTCCGCTGCATACAACTGCATACCCCCCAAACCGAACATAGGAAGCAAAGCCACACAAAGAACTATGATTCCCAATCCTCCCAACCACTGCGTCAATGCCCGCCAGAATAGTGCCGCGTGAGTCATACCCTCTATATCACGAATGACTGTAGCACCGGTGGTCGTAAAGCCTGACATTGTCTCAAACCACGCATCGGTTATGGTCTGTATCTGTCCGCTTAAATAGTACGGAAGTAGTCCGAATATGGAAAAAATAACCCATACCAATGCCACTATCACGTAGCCTTCACGTTCACCCACCTGTTTAGGTGCATAACGACCCAGCAACAATCCTAATACACCGCCAAGAAATGTCAAAACTGTTGAAACAATAAAAGCACTCTGGTCGGCATCGTCATAGAAAAAACTGACCAATGTCGCTATCGCCATAAAAAATGCCTCGATAAGCAACAGAGCACCTTGCGTGCGAAAAACCAACTTCCTGTTAAAAGCTCTCGTCATCCGAAAAATCGCTCCAATTCCTTTATATTGTGGCTCTTGCAAAGCACAATCACCTGATCGCCGGGCAATACTTGCGTATCGCCATTGACCAACAAACCCTCGTTAGCACGCACTAATCCGCCTATTATCACTTCCTCCGGAAGACGTATGTCGCGAATCTTGCTGCGAGTGATGCGACTGCCTTCGGTGGCCACCAATTCCACTATCTCAGCATCGGCACTCGTCAAGTTCCTCACATTAAGAACACTCGCATTGAGCAACATCTGATATATATAGCTGGCAGTGATGGTCTTTTTGTTTAGTACTGTGCCTATGTCGAGGTGTTCCGCCATGTGTATATAGTCCACGTTCTCCACATCGGCAATTGTCTTAATCACACCGAATCGCTTGGCTGTCAAGCACGCAAAAATATTGACTTCACTGCTGTCAGTTACTGCCACAAACGCGTCCGTATCTTGTATGCCCTCGTCCACCAAATCGTCCATCGACGAACCATCGGCGTGGATAATCAGCGCATTGGATATCTTTTGACTCAACTGAACGCACTTTTCGCGGTCTGCCTCCAAAATCTTAACCTGTATGCCTTCCGGTATGTTCTGCACAGCTTTCTGGGTAATGCGCGTACCGCCGTAGAACATCACTCGACGTATCTCATGCTTGGGTTTGCCTAATTGCGTACGAAGGAACTCCATATCGTCTTGTGTACAAATGGCATAAACCATATCGCCGTCTTGCACTGCGTCACTGCCTGTCGGAAACAGAGTCTTGTTATCTCTTTTTATCAGCACTATACGATACCTGCCGTGATTATAGAAACCGGAATCAAACCGCTGTCCTGTTACCTCGGCATTATCCCTCACTTTGACCACGCACAATTCCAATGCTCCTTTACACAACTTGATATGATATCTCATCCAATTAGTGCGTAACGACTCTTCTATCTCATTGGCTGCCAACACTTCCGGATATATGATATGGTTCAAACCCATATTCTCAAACAGATGTCTGTTTTCCGGAAGCAGATACTCATAGTTGTCTATTCGCGCCAAAGTTCTCTTTGCTCCCAGCTGATTCGCAATCAGACAACTGACTATGTTCTCCGACTCATAAGGGGTGACTGCTATAAAGAGGTCAATATCTTTGATACCCAAGTCGCGTATATCATGAATGGAAGTGGGACTACCTACCTTCGTCATAAGGTCATAGTTAGCCTCAAGGTCGCCCAAATGTTCGGCGTTGCCGTCAAGCAGACAAATGTCCATATTTTCGCGCGAAAGCAGTTTGGCAAGGTGTGTGCCTACTTCTCCAGCGCCTGCAATAGCGATTCGCATAATCCTTCTGTGTCTAAATGAAGTAAATGGTATAATTCATCGGGGCTTCCATGTGGCACAAAGCGGTCATGTACGCCTAATCTGACCACGCGCACACCATAGCCTTTCTCTGTCATATATTCGCTCACGGCACTGCCCAAACCGCCTTCGGTCATGCCGTCCTCAACGGTTACAACCGTATTATAGTGTTGCCCTGCATAGTCCAGAACCTCGGTATCAACAGGCTTGAGCCAGCGCATATCCCAGTGAGCTATAATGCCAGTACCTGTCTGTTCCTCAGCTCTATTGGCTGCCTCTAATACAGCATTACCTATCGCGCCTATACTCAATACTGCCAGTTTGTTGCCTTTCTTCAGTTGTAATGCCTTGCCGACAGGCGGTTGCTCATTTTTATCACTCCTTGCCGGCACTTTGCCTCGCGGATACCTGATTGCCACAGGCCCGTCCGTCTCAACGGCTTGTCGCATCATCGCCCTCAAGTCGTCTGCAGTTCGGGGGGATGCAACAAGCATATTGGGAATGGAACGCAAGAAAGCCAAATCCAACAACCCGTGATGAGTGGCTCCGTCATGTCCCACTATCCCCGCACGGTCAACACAGATAACTACGTGTTGCCGTGTCAATGCCACATCATGTACCAACTGATCGTATGCCCTTTGCAGGAATGATGAGTATTCATTGACCACAGGTATCAAACCGCCTTTGGCCATTCCTGCTGCAAATGTGACTGCATGACCCTCGGCAATACCAACGTCAAACACCCGCTTGGGAAACTCTGATTTCATTATAGACATCGAGCAACCACTCAGCATCGCCGGAGTCACACCCACTATCCTCTCATTCTCTTTCGCCAAACTAAGCAACTCATTGCCAAACACTTCCTGCCACAGAGGTTGATCTGCGTTACCGGTTTTCCTCTCACCGCTCATCGGATCAAACTCACCAGGAGCATGCCACGTCGTCTGATCATGTTCGGCAGGCTCATAACCCTTGCCTTTTGTCGTTATCAGGTGAAGCACACGAGGACCGCGATGGTGCTTGATCTCTGTCAATATACGCACCAAACCTGTCACATCGTGACCGTCTGTAGGGCCAAAATATCGCAACTTGAGTCCCTGGAAGATATTGCTCGGCTGACGTGTGAGCCATGTTTTGACTGCATTCTCAAAACTCTGTACACGCGCCTTCTTAGTGTCGTTGATAATGTGCATCCTGACACCCAACTGATACAGCCACCAACGCCAGCGATTATACCTGCTGCTCGTTGTCAAGTCCACCAAATACTGCGTGATTCCGCCGCGAATAGGGTCTATAGCCATGTGGTTGTCATTGACGATGATAAGCAGGTTGTTTCTATTCATCGACATGTTGTTCAGTCCCTCAAACGCCAATCCACCCGTCATCGCTCCGTCACCTATGATGGCTACCACATTCGCTTGCCGCTTGCCTTTCAGCAACCCGCCTGCCACCTCTATACCCAACGCGGCTGAAATACTGTTGCTCGCATGACCCGCTACAAAAGAATCATATTCGCTCTCCTCGGGAGTGGGGAACGGTGACAAACCGTCCATCCTGCGTATCGTGGAAAACATATCACGCCGGCCAGTCAGAATCTTGTGAGCGTAGGCCTGATGTCCCACATCCCAGACCAACTGATCTCTCGGCGTATCAAACACATAGTGCAGTGCCACAGTCAACTCCACAGCACCTAAAGATGATGCCAAATGACCCGGATTATGACTCAGACACTGAATGATATAGTCCCTTATCTCATCGCATAAAAATGGCAATTCCTCTCTCGACAACCGCTTGAGATCTTCCGGACTGTTGATATTATTTAGATAACGATATTCCATTGGCGGGCAAAAGTAACGCTTTTGCTGTATATATGCAAATTAAGAACAGGTTATATCTTCGCAAGGCGAATCTTTTGTCTCAAACTCCAGTGTTGAGTGACCTATATGCATCTCCCTCAGCACTCTCTTAATCCGGCATTTGACCTCGTTCATGTCTTCCAATTTGTCCACTACCACGTGAGCCGTCATTGCGTTCTCTGTTGTTGATAACGCCCATATATGAACGTGGTGAAGGTCACTCACCTTGTCTATCTCATGTATCTTGTCCACTACCTCTTTCGGGTCGATACCTTCCGGTGCGCCCTCCAATATAAGCCGCATACTGTCAGACAGCAACTCCCACGTACTCACAAGTATAACCACCGCTATCACCAGACTGATTATCGGATCCACAACAACCCAGCCTGTAAAGATGATGATAATACCCGACACTACCACTCCTAACGACACCAATGTATCAGCCACCATGTGTAAAAAAGCACCACGCATATTAAGGTCACTTTTCTGACCTTTCATCAGCAAAAAAGCTGTCGCGGCATTGATCACTATACCTACTGCCGCTGTCCAACTGATAGCGGCTCCATTGACCTCGGCAGACGGATGGCGGAACTTATTGATACTCTCCATCACTATTGCAACTACTGCCACTAACAATATAACGGCATTTGTCAGAGATATCAACACCGTGGACTTCTTGTACCCATACGTGTAATTGGGTTTGGCCTTGACCTTCGCAAGCGAAAAACCCACCAATACAAGCAGCAGACTGAATACATCGCTCAAGTTATGGCCCGCGTCTGACAATAGTGACAGCGAATCCTCGCTCCAGCCTACTATACCCTCTACAGCGACAAAAAGAAGATTCAACACCACCGAGAATAGCACAATCTTGCTGTTGCTCTCGTCCGTCTCGTGATGGTGGTGATGATGACCATGGTGATGCCCATGCTCGTGATGATGCCCATCGTGATGATGCTCATGCCCCTCGGAATATTGGTGTTCCGCCAGCAAATCTTTATCTTTCATATTGTCTTGTGTATATTGTTGCTTATTTTGAATATTGTTGTCACTTACTTGTCTGACTATTGCTGTTACTTGCCCGGATGCATTTGCGTACCACGCCGACAGTGAGCCGACAGTGAGCCGACGGTCAACCGTAATCAGAAACCACCTTTCAAAGGGAAATCATATTAATAGCGGAAAATTTTTATATTTGTTTAGAACGACCCTCTCTCCCGATACAAAATCCTAAATAGGAAATCATCTCAACACATAGTTTTTTCTTAACTTTTCAAAAGCATCAGGCATAACCTTTAGTTGCTCGCTTACTCGCGCTAACCAGCCTCTTTCATTGTCGCCTTCCGCCTTTCCAAGTGGCTGAAGGTTAGGATTTTCAGATCTTCCAGCCCACTTATATACCGCATCCGCACACCTTTGCGAAGCGTTCCATTTGCCCTGCGCAGAATAACCCGCTATATGATATGAAGCCAACAATGTGTTACTTGACAACAATAACTCTCTGTTGATATGCGGTTCACACTCCCAACAGTCAATCACGCATTTCCTGCCGCTCTCCAATAATGCCTTTTCATCCACTATCCCTCCTCTCGCAGCGTTGATAATAAGTGCGTCACGCTTACATCCGCTCAAAAATGCTTCATCGCACAACCGATATGTCGGATACCGTGACTCGCCATCATGTGTCAGGGGCGTGTGAAAACTGACAACATCACACTCAGCTATTGACTCCATGGGAGAGGAAACAAATCCCTCATCATTTCTCAACGGGTCACAAACCACCACTCGCATACCCTTGTTCCTCGCCATCTGAACTACCAGACTGCCTACATTACCAGCACCAACCACACCGATGGAACGAAACTTTTTGCTCATCACCTGTTCGCAGTAATGCAGAACTTCCTCCACGTAATCGCAAACGGCTTGTGCATTGCAACCGGGACACGATGCCCAGCTTATACCGTGAGATTTACAATAACCCGTATCTATGTGGTCATAACCAATCGTTGCCGTGGCTATAAACTTGACACTCGAACCATCTAACAAAGACGCGTCACATCGTGTACGCGTACGCACAATCAGCACATCGGCATCCCTGACCGCCGCAGGTGTAAACTCTTCGGGTGACTTGCGTACAACATCCCCAATCCCGTCAAACACACCCTCTAAAAAAGGTATATACTTGTCTATAACTATCTTATACACAAACTCAATACTGAATATTGTCTATCAGCCTTACCTTCCCGCAATAAACGGTCACGCAACCTATCGCATTCGAAAAACTATCCGTCGGCAATAAGGTCGTTTTATCCACAATCTCATAGTACTCCACTTCTAATCCCTCTACTGCGTTGATAGCATCGGTCACTCGCTTCTCAACTTCCTTTACGCTCCCTTTTTCAGACCATTCCACGCTGTCACGAAGAGTCCTCGAAATAGCAAGTGCCGTTGCCTTTTCTTCAGCAGAAAGTCTTTCGTTGCGGCTCGAAAGTGCCAATCCCGACTCCTCACGCACTATTGGACAACCCACAATCCGCAAGTTGCCGAAACTTCCGGCTAACGCGCTACGCTCTACCATAAAACGTATAATTGCAAGCTGTTGAAAATCTTTCTCACCAAAGTATGCCTTGTCTGGTTGCGTAAGGTAAAACAAACGGCTGACCACCTGCACCACACCGTTGAAATGACCGGGACGCATCTTTCCCTCCATAACCTTGTCTAACCCCCCGAAATCGAACTCAAAAGGTTTTTCCATCTCCTCTGACGTGTACATCTCTTCAGGGGTCGGAGCAAAAACATACGTAGCGCCTATACCGCTCAACATCTTCGCATCACGCTCTAAATCACGGGGGTAAAGGGCTAAATCCTCTTTGTTGTTAAACTGCGTCGGATTGACAAAAACCGACACTATACATACATCGTTATCGCTCACTGCACGCCTCACTAACGACGCATGACCCTCATGCAAAGCACCCATTGTCGGTACCAGCCCTATGCTCTTCCCTTCCTTCTTGCAAGCCGCAACACAAAGCTGCAACTCTTCTTTCTTTGTTATTATTTGCATAATATATTGTGTTTGTTATCCGCCCGACATTCATGTATGTTTTTTTTTCTTTCACTGAAATGTGAAAGAAGTTCATCCTCTCTTTTTACATATGTCTGTAAAAAAAGCGTACAAAAGTACGCTTTTTCTTTGATTAACATAAATCTTTGCGAAAATGATTACATATCATCGTGAGCATGCATCTGCTGAACGTAGATTGCATGTTGCATTTTCGCACGTTTGATCTCACTCGGCTTGTCAAATTGCTGACGACGGCGGAGTTCTTTTATCACGCCGGTCTTGTCGAACTTGCGTTTGAACTTCTTAATCGCACGCTCGATGTTCTCTCCTTCTTTTACGGGAACTACGATCATTTTATGCACCTCCTTTCTTTGTGGCTCACCGACCCTCTTTTCTTGATTTTGCGTTGATGCCGGATTGCCGATAGCGGATGTTTATGTCTTCCGCCTGACCTTTTCAGCCCGCAAAAGTACGGCACTATTTTTATCTGTACAACAAAAAATGGAAAAATTTTGCAAAATAGTTTGGCAGTCTGAAAAATACACCGTACTTTTGTCGCCGCTTTCGTTCAAAAGTTTTGATGGTGTTTTACTGAAGAGCGGAAGTTTGGCGGGGTAGCTCAGCTGGTTAGAGCGCATGATTCATAATCATGAGGTCCCCGGTTCAATCCCGGGCCCCGCTACCGTTAAGATAGCCGCTTTTACTACGGCTGTCTTTTTTTACTCCTAATGGATAATCAGGTGAAAATATCTCAAAACAGGCTTTGGAGGCTCTTCCACAAAGCTTGCGCCGATTGGCAACTGCTTGCCGACGGTGACCACGTTCTCATTGGACTCAGCGGAGGAAAAGACAGCCTGCTACTGACGGAACTCTTAGGCAGACAAGCGCACATATATAAACCTGCAATCAAAGTGACCGCCGTACATGTACGTATGTCGCAACGAAAATACCTGACTGACCTCTCACAACTGCAACTCTTTTGCGAACAAGCCGGTGTGCCTCTCATTATTCGTGACGCTAAAATAATTGGTGAAGAAAAAAAATCTCCCTGCTTCCTCTGCGCGTGGTATCGTCGCAAGGCACTCTTGCAAGTGGCGCAAGATGTAGGCTGCAACAAAATAGCTTTCGGCCACCACCAGGATGATGTCCTCCATACTTTGCTTATGAATCTTGTCTATGAAGGACGCGCCACTTCTATACCGCCGCTCTTGAAATTGGATAAAATGCCCCTCTCGCTTATCCGGCCAATGTGGTATATTCCCGAAAAAGACATCATATACTATGCGGAATTAAGAAACTACCAAACGCAAAAACTGACCTGTGAATATGAAAACCTTACCAACCGTCACCGCATGCAACAACTTCTCAGCCAACTGCAAACACTCAACCCTGACGTACGCTCATCACTTACCAACGCCCTGCTCAGACAAATTCCTAAACCATCCATAAACTCATAAACTTCAATATACCAATTAAACCAACCATAAACTCTCATAAACCCATAAACACCAAATGTTACAAGGACTTGAAACTATCGTTCTGCTCTTTTTTGCAAACATCTTGATGACACTCGCGTGGTACGGTCATCTTAAACTAAACCAGTTGGAAGGTTTTCAGCATTGGCCGCTTATATGCGTCATTTTGCTCAGCTGGGGAATAGCTTTTTTTGAGTATTGCCTCCAAGTGCCTGCCAATCGTATTGGTTTCGATGGTAACGGCGGACCTTTCAATCTGATGCAACTCAAAATAATTCAAGAGATTATCACTCTCATCGTTTTTGTCCTTTTCTCTATGGTTGCCTTTAAGATGCAACTCCATTGGAATCATCTTGCAGCAGCTCTTTGTCTCGTCCTCGCCGTCTATTTCGTCTTCGGTTTTGAATAAAACTGCATTTCTCGCACGCAATATTTAAAGACAACCGGCTGTCGTTTGTTGACAGCCGGTTGTCTTTGTTCGGTTATATGTCTTGCATATATTATTTCCTTACCATCTGATTAGCGAAGAGGAAAAGCGTTCTTCGGTTTGAAGTTCAGCACGTGACGGTCAAACTGCATCGCCTTGCGGGCGGGAGCTGCCTCATCATCATCACCGGATGTGGGGGTATGACGATAGTGAATCTGCTTGCCAAACTCAAAGCCGGTACTCTTCAGTGTGTATTGTTGTGAAATCTCGTTCAACTCAACTTTCACACCCCAACCGTTATCGCCAAGGAGCGGATCAAGATACATCTCAGCACCGGGAACACTGTACATATACATCGAATTATCGTTCCATGCCAACTGCATCAAACCGGCAGGAATAACTGCCGCAGGCATATAGTCGTAACCATAACCACCCGCTAAAGGCATATATATCATACGAATCAATTGTGCGCCATGGAATGCCATTGTGTCGGCAAGTGTCATCTCTTTACGGAAAGTCTCCAATGCTGCCTCGTTCTCTTCGGCCATGTAAATGTTGAAATTCTCAATAGCGGTCTTGACGTGATCAAATGCTTCAGCACCATTGGTGAACGTGCCGGGGGTCATCACTTTTGACTTGCCTGTACTCTGTGTACTCCATACGCCTGTTGAAAGAGAAGCTGAAGACTCCCAACCACGGTCAGCGTTCATACCTTCGGGGGCAAACCATGCCTTGGCAGGGAATGTAGCAATATAACCTACTGCCGAACCTGCATACTCACCGTTGTCATTGATGAAGAAACCGTCTGAATACAATTCAACCGTAGCATCTACCAAGAAGGCACGAAGTGCTACCTGCTCGCCATTTTCTTTTGTCCACGTGAACACGCTGTCTACCGTATCCAATGTCGCAAGATACTCAGCACCGGTAGGATACGATACAGTTGCCTGCGTAAACGACAGACTCTCAATCACAGATACTACCTCTACACTGTAGGTGGCGGTTGCTTTGCTCTTTGTTTCGGTAATTGTAAGTTGGGTACTACCCTCGTTGACTGCGGTCAAAGTGACAACGTTCTTAGAGATTTTCCAAGTTACAATGTCATCCACAGAAGCAGTAATCTCGTATGTCCCGTCTTTCGGCGTGATTGTGAAACGGTCGGTTGTGGCAACCTCTGCGCTCTTCTCGCTATCATAGGTAGTGATAGCCATCTTAACGCCGCTCTTACTCAATGACAAAGAAGTTGTTTCTTCTTTCTCTGTTTTTTTGCAGCCGGTAGCGACTACAAGAAGGAGTGCAAATACTCCAAATAGGATTTTTTTCATAGACTTTTAATTTTTGTTGAGTTTTATGGTTAATTATCTTTTTACAATTCTTTCGTTGCTTACTAATCCGCGTAAGTTTATAACTTACACTGCGTTAGTCTGTGTTTTAATTCTTTTTCGTATCTCTCAAATAAGGATTATACGTACTCTCCGACGAAGGGATAGTGAAATTGTAGTATGTTTCTTTCGGTTTAATCTCATTTCCCGGGGCAGAGATATGGTTACGGCCGCGCTTGCGACTCTCTCCAAAACGACGGAACGTGTCAAGACCGTAACCTTCACCCCACATCTCAATACGCCAGTTATATACAATAGCCTCCTTCAATGTGTTTTCCGAAGTCAAACCTGCCAGGAAATTAATATACGCCAACTTCCCAATGGCATTATTGGCCGTATCTAAGCGTTGGTCAGTAATTGTGGTCAAATATGAGGCCGCCTGCGTATATTTGCCGAGACGCCAGTTGGCCTCTGCTGCAATCAGGTACATAGACTCTATACGCATAAACACATCATCGCTCAACCAGTCGCGGTCGATGTCGTCTGCATCAGTGGAATGAGGGTTCTGCGCAGAGAAGAACTTGCCGTCAGGACAACCCATGTAGATGCTGTTGGCTTTTCCGTCGTTGAACCATTTACTTCTCTTGTCCCAATCTTGCATCTTCTCACGCAATTCCCCGTCAATAACTTTCGTGTCACCAGCCCATGCGTAACTGTAAGAATGAATATCCACCTGACCAAACCAGCTCTTCAAACCACCACTCGTCTCAATCGTGACATCCTGACCCCATATCCAACCCGGATCTGTCACATCATTAAAGCCGGTCGTAAGCAACCGGTCCTCTTTCAGTATCTGATATTTGTTGCTGTTAATTACCTTCTCGGCATTAGCCAGTGCCTTGTCTACGTGGTCGCTATAAAGAGGGGTTCCCACACGATATACACACTCGTTCAAGTATGCCAAAGCCAATATGCCGCATACTACTTCACGGTCAAGTTCAAGTTTGCTGCTACGTGTGTAGTTCGCTCCGAACTCCTCAAACAACTTGATTGACATCTCCAGATCCGAGAAAGCCTGATTATAAACCACGGCAGATGTCGAAAGAGGCTGCGCCGTATCCATATTGTCTTCCAAATATAACGGTATGCAGTCGAAATTACCCAATGAGTCTGCCAAGAAACGCTCGCTCTCACGAACAGGTGTGTAGAATTTGGCTAACTGCGAATAAATATATCCTCTCATTCCAAGCACCTGCGCGTAATAAAGGGCATTCGAGTATGCTGCCTTATTATATACACTGTCTATCTGGGCTTTCTTCATTCCGGCGGCCGTCATCTCCGAAGGCCACCCTTTCTCTTCCAATACGCTTAAGAAATTGTTGCTGTTCTTGAACGCATTGATTGTCGAGTTGATATTGTGTATCTGGCTGTAATAGTGTCCCCAAATGGTTCCTGTACGGTTAGTGGTAAGCATCTGCTCGTCCGTATATAGCCATCCGTAAGTCTTACCGGTCACAGCTATATCCGATGCCAATATGTCGCCCCAAAGGTCAATACTGCGCTTGCCAAATTCATCGTGGCTGCTGCCGCCCATCGTATATATACGTGAGTACATACCGCGAACCGAACCTTCCATTTGGTTGTCAAGCTTCTCATACTGATCCTGACGTATAGTACCGCCCTCAGGATAACGCTCCAAGAAATCCTGCTCACATGCGGTCAGGACAAATGCCGTGGCTGCAAGGGTCAAAATAATGTTCTTTTTCATATCTTGTTTTCCTTTCAAATCTAATTTATATCCATTGCTTGTTCTGAACTTTTAGAACTGAATCTTTATACCGCCGATAATCGTGGACAGCGGCGTGTATTGATATGCGTACGATGAACCGTCGATACTTACTGTCGGGTTGTAACCGCGACGTGCTGAACCGATGGCAAGGTTGTCAGCCTGTACATAAAGTTCCAGACGGTTGAGTTTGATTTTCTCTATCAACTTCTTCTGAAACTTGTAGCCCAGACGGATATTGTTCAAACTGATATATGAGTTCGATGTCAGGAAACGCGTTGAAGCTGTGTTCGTATATGTATCGGTACCATTGTTCAGACGAGGAATGTTGGTGTTCGTATTCTCCGGAGTCCAAGCGTTACGCATATCTACGTGCCAGTTGTAGTTACCAACCTTATCGTTACCCATCAATATAGCGTATGTGTTGTCATAGCCCCAACCGCCAAGACGGTAACTGCACATAATGTTCATCGTAAAGCCGTATGCCTCAAAGTCTATACCTATACCGCCGTCCAATGCCGGTTCGGCTGATTTGCCGATGAAGTCCGAACCAACAAGACGTGCATCGTCAGTATGAACAGTGTCAATGTGGGCATTAGGATTCTTCAAACGGTATTGATATACATCGGTTATATAGTTGTCAATATAACCGGTTGTCGATTTCTCTATGTCCTCATCGGTAATCTGGCTGGCTTCTTTCGTGTCACCAAACTCACCTTTGTCGCTGTCGTAGTAACCTACATAAACAGCCTTACCGTTTTCAGGATTAACACCCACATACTCGCGTAAGTTCCAGTCAAGCATTGAGTGACCTACAAACAAACCGCCGTTGGTCGTCATCTCTATATCGCTGTCAATGTTTTTAGGCAACTCCTCAATGTTGTTGTGGTAGTGACCGCCGTTAAAACGGATGTCCAACTTGATGTTACGCATATCCAATGCGTGGATATTGGCCTGGAACTCAACACCTTGGTTGGTCATCTTGCCGCCATTGATATAAACGTACGAATAACCCATTGATGGAGCCTGATAGCGAGGCATCAACATATGGTCAGTCAGTTTCCAGAAATAGTCCAACTCCAAATCAGCATATTTGCTTAAAGCGAACTCAAGACCAAGGTCGACTGTCTGCGAACGCTCCCACGTCAAATCCGGAGCACCTTTGTAATTCCAAATGTAACCGATCTGACCATCCACATACTCTATGCTATAATGGTCTTGGAAGAGGTCCGAGCCAATACCTTGGTTACCCAACACACCCCAGGAGAAGCGAAGTTTACCGTCACGAATCCATTCCGACAGTGCTTCTTGCGACTGATAGAACTGCTCATTGGTAAACATCCATCCTACACCAATCGAACCGAAATGACCCCAACGTTTGCCTTTTGCAAACTTAGACGAGCCATCCGCACGATAGTTAGCTGTCAACATATAACGCTCACCATAAATATAGTTGGCTTGTGCCAAAGCAGACTGCAAAGCGGTCTCACTCGTTCCGGAACTGATATACGACATCTGAATGGCGTTACTCAATTCCAAACTATTAGGATCGGCTATGCGGTTCATACCGGCTGACATCGACTGGTTGCGTGAGAAACTGAGCTCGTGACCCGCCAAAACGTCAATCGTATGGTCGCCAAATACCTTGTTATATTTAAGGAGCTGCTTGGTCTCAAAGAACACATAATTCGTCTGACCTTTAGAGATACGGCCGAGGTTGGCGGCATCACCGTAATACTTGTTGGTCAGACTCGAGCTGTTAACACCCTGATACTGTGTACCGGCTGTCACCTCCAGTTTAAGCTCTTTGTAGAGTTTAAACTCCAGCATACCGTTCACTATCACTTGATGCTGCATTGTGCGTGACTTGTCATACAGAAGCGCGCCTGCAGGGTTGATACCACTGCCGAAACCACGGCCATAACCTTCGTGCATACCGTAGTCGTAAGCATTTCCACCCGTCTTGGGATCTTTCATAACGTTGCCATCCTCATCGTACATGAATACAGGATAGATAGGAGGGATACCATTAACGTATGCAAAACCGTTGTTCATGTTTCCACCCTGACCGGGGTTGTTCAAGTTGGAATACGTATATGCAAGACTTACCGTACCCTTCAACCATTTCTTGGCCTGGAAATCCACGTTGTTACGAGTGGTGAAACGGTC
Organism: Paludibacteraceae bacterium; assembly: GCA_024683975.1. GTDB lineage: Bacteria > Bacteroidota > Bacteroidia > Bacteroidales > Paludibacteraceae > Colicola. The sequence goes on along the minus strand of JAIKXR010000078.1, from coordinate 15,390 downwards.
ATAATCGGAACCGATATAATAACCTTCGTCCTTCAGATAAGAGAACGATGAGAAATAAGAAACCTTGCTGTTACCGCCGGATATACGAACCGTTGTGTTGGCTTTCTGACCTGTACGGAAAATAGCCTCCTCCCAAGTAGGCATATTCTTGTAACAATCCCTGAGTTGCAGATTCTCGTACAACTTACCCGTTGTCTCGTCAATAAACGGGCTTTTGGCGGTATTGCCATCTTCGTCAACCCACAGATTGTAGATTGCAGGCAGACCCGTAGGCGAGAACAAGTTCTTATTGGCAAGGTCACCATCATTACTGAGGTTGTTCTTCAAACTTTGCCATGCCATAGCAAGATACTCGTTAGGATCGGTAATTACATCGTACATCGGCAGCAAGTGCATATTCGCGCCATACGTTACATCAACATCAATCTTGGCATCCTCATCCTGCTTGCCTTTCTTGGTGGTGATAACTATCACACCGTTCGCGCCGCGGCTACCGTAAAGTGACGTGGCAGTAGCATCCTTCAATACAGTAGTTGATGCTATATCACCGGGATCAATGGCACTGATATCACCGCTGTACGTCACTCCGTCCACAATATAAAGAGGAGCCGAACTTGCGTTGGCCGAACCTATACCGCGAATCTTGATGGTAGCGTTTGTACCAGGCTGACCTGATGTATTGATTACCTGCACACCGGCAACCTCTCCGGCTAAAGCCTTTGAAATCTCGGAAGGAGCTTTCTTCTCGATAGTTTCAGCATCAACCGCTTTGGCAGATCCTGCAAAACTACCCTTTGTTACGTTACCATAACCCGTAACAACCACCTCCTGAATAACCTCTGAATTCTCTCTCATCACAACGCGGATATTTGTGCCCTTGATGGCAACCTCTTGCGTCTGCATTCCCACGTAACTGATGACCAACGTCTTTGCATCCTGATCCACAGAAAGAACAAACTGACCATCAAAGTCGGTAATCGTACCAATAGTGGTCCCCTTCACCTGCACACTTGCGCCAATGACGGACTCACCCTTCTCATCAACGACTACACCGCTAATCTGCTTCTGCTGCGCAAACAGACTTACCGAAAGCAAAACCAGCATTAAAAGTGTAACTGCCTTTTTCATGTTATCTGAATATGTTTTTGTTTTTAGTTATCGTTGCTATACGCTCTTCTCGTACTTGTTACGCACTTTTTTTCCGATAAAAAGCGCACAAAGGTATCACAAAAATTTTTTACAAACAAAAAACTTACATAAAAAAAATGATTTTTTCTCAATGAACGTTATTTTTTATTCCTATGTACCATCCCTTTTGACTGTATCATATACTGTTTGCCCACTTACAACACAATAATAAGTCACCTATTCGTATGACAACATATATAAATTGTCAGGGGCAAAAACCTCCTTCGCAACTTGCTGTAGAATATCCGCCGTCACCACCTCCAACCGGGCAAAAGACTCCTGCCAGCCGTATGACTTGTTAAAATACAGCATCTGCTTGGCCATCCCCAAAACGTTATTCTCATTATTCTCGGCACTTATTGCCATCTGACCTCTCAACTGACGTAATGAACATTCTAACTGACTGTTTGAAAGGGGTGTCTTGACAAGTTGCCACAACTCCTTGCATATAAGGTCTATACATTGCTGTTTATCCTCATGGTCGCATGCCAGATAAATGTTCCAGTAACCTGTATCGCTTAAAGGGGTGTATTGAGACTCTACAGTATAGACAAGCCCGCTCTGCTCTCGAAGCGACATATTGAGCATTGATGACATGGCACCTCCGCCAAGTATATTATTCAGCAGATAAAGAGGCATTTGCAACTCATGTCCAAGTGGATATGCACGCGCGCCAAGCATCAAATGCAACTGATGAGTCCGCTTGCGATATGCCACAGCACGTGACGAATGCAGGTCAGGTATAAATGGAACACGCTCCGTCACACACACTCTCTTGTCTTTTTTATCCATGTTTTCCAAATACGTGCTGTTACTGTCATCCAGCATCCTCTCCACAATATCTCTCACTCGATTAAAAGGAATGCGACTCTGAATGAAAACCACCATCCGCTCATACCTGTAATGCTCACGCATGAACCTAAATGGCATCTCCGGCGAACCGCTTATTCGCTCCAATGTCTTGCGGGTACCCAATATAGGTTGAGCCAACGAATGACTGCTGAACAGCAGATTCTCAAAATCATCATAGATAAGCTCCGAAGGACTGTCGTTATAGCTCTCTATCTCGTCCAGAATAACACTCTTTTCTTTGTCCGTTTCGCTCTTCGGAAAAGTCGGTCTTAACACCAAATCAAGCAGCAAACCTAACGTCCTCGAAAGAAACGATGTCGGTGTGGCTGCATAAAACACAGTCTCTTCCTTTGTCGTATATGCATTCACCTCAGCACCTATATCTTCCAGTCTGTGAATAATTTGTGATGACGAACGAGGTATGTGCTTGCCGCCTTTCTTCGTCAACGAACCCTTAAAAACACAGTGTTCTATATAGTGAGCCATACCGTTAATATGAGGTTCCTCATCCCTCGTTCCGACACCCACCATTATGCCGGCGTATGACACCGGTGACACCGAATGACGATACACCAAACGCATACCGGAAGAAAAAGTATGATAGAAAAATGGTTGCATTATTTGCTTTTATGTTTTGGCTTGTTGAAAAATTGCCGTACCTTTGCGCGTTGGAAATCTATCCAAAACGCGGCATTGGCGGAATTGGTAGACGCGCCAGACTTAGGATCTGGTTCGAAAGAGTGTAGGTTCGAGTCCTATATGCCGCACACTCGTTTACTGTTTTTTGGCTTCCTGCCACAATACCTCCATCTCCTCAAGGCTCATCTCATTAAGAGAAACGCCTTTTTCTTTTGCCTGCCGCTCTATATAGTTGAACCTGCTGATAAATTTCTGATTGGTCTTCTCAAGTGCATTGTCAGGCTTAAGGTGATACAGACGGGCCATATTGATAAGAGCAAAAAGCAAATCACCTAACTCGTCCTCCATCAGTTGTTTCTGCTCTTGGGTCGGATTGTCTCCCTCGGGTATGGCTGCTTTGGTTTCTGCTTCAAACTCTGATATCTCTTCTTTAACCTTCTCCCATACATCCTCTCTTTTCTCCCAGTCAAATCCCACATTGGCAGCCTTATCCTGTATTCGATAAGCCTTTACAAGCGTTGGCAATGATTCGGGTATCCCGCCCAGCACTGTATGATTGCCGTCTTTCTCCTTCAGCTTGACCTTTTCCCAAAGTTTGGACACCTCCTCTGCATTGGCGGCAGCCTCCTCTCCGTATACATGTGGATGACGGAATATAAGTTTGTCGCACAAGCGGTTACATACATCCGCTATATCAAACTCCTCCGTTTCTGACGCAATCTTCGAGTAGAAAACTATATGCAACAGCACATCACCAAGTTCCTTGCTGATCTCCATCATATCGTTTTTAATTATTGCCGCGCTCAGTTCATTAGCCTCCTCTATCGTGTTCTGTCTCAGGCTCTCAAATGTCTGCTTTCTGTCCCACGGACATTTCTCTCTCAAGTCATTCATCACGGTCAGCAGCCTGTCAAACGCTTGCAGTTGTTCGTCTCTCGTATGCATAGTCTTAATATGTTTTTATTTCTATATTTCCGTTAATCATCTGAGCGTAGGTGAACTGCTTGAAAAAGTCACCCAATATTACCACTTTGGGCATTCCCTCACGCTCCAATTGCAGTACTATATGCCTATGACCGAATACGCACAAATCATACTCACTATGCTCATTCGCCCAAAGCACAAGTTCCTCTTTATCCTCTCCTTTATAAGGGAATGGCCGCCGTATCTCTTTCAGCCGGCTGCGTCTCGCCCACTCATAACCGAAAGCGTCACCTAATATAGGTGGGACAAGGCGGTAAAAGAATTGGGGAACAGGATTATGAAAGAATGACCGCAAGTGCATGAAATTTCTGATACGTTTCTTCATCTCTTCCGGCAGCTTGCTCATATAATCTGACGGCACAAGCCCGTCACCATGCGCCATGAAAACACGCTTGCCTTGTATCGTAACCGCCTGTGGCTCACGATGCATTGTTATTCCCGTATTCCGCTCAAGGTCTCCAAACGTCCATATGTCGTGATTGCCGGTGAAATAGTGAACACTTATGCCCTTGTCCGTCAGATAACGCAATGTCCTCACAAATGGTTCATACTGTTTCTTGCCTCTCGGAATATGCCATTGACCCTGCTCGTCCAACCATCTGTGACGCTCACAAAAATACTCATACCAAAAGTCGAACATATCCCCCAGCAGATAAATCTCTTCGGCATCCTCTGCCATTTGTCGCAGCAAACCGACAAGTTTCTGCTGGTGTTCTTCAGAATTGGTAAGCACGCGCGAACCGAGATGGGCATCGCTTAAGAAGTATATCATATTCTACAGAAATCCTAATTCAAGTTTGGCTTCTTCCGACATCCGGTCTTTCGTCCATTCAGGCTCAAACACAATCTCTACATTCACCTGGTTGATTCCTCTTACAGAACCTACTTTTTGCCTTATGTCTTCTACCAAAAAGTCTGCCGCAGGACAGCCGGGTGCCGTCAAAGTCATCTCTATATTACACGCATCATCCTGTATGTCAATCTTATAGATAAGACCCAGGTCATATATATTGACGGGTATCTCCGGATCATACACCGTCTTGATCATTCGCAGAACCTCTTCTTCGGTTTCTAAAAACTCGTTCATAGTTATATCTCGTATTGCGCGGAAATCACGCTCTTTAATTGTTAACCTCTCTGAATTTAGGCAACTGTCGCCATAGTATAAAGGCCGCCGTCAGTGCCGATAATGTGTCGCTCACAGGCAGACTCCACCATACACCCGACAATGGCTCACCAAAAATCATCGGCAAGCACAACGTCAGCGGTATAAGATAAAGAACCTGACGGGTCAAACTCAAAAAGATGGCTATACCTGCCTTGCCTATACTCGTAAAAAAATTGCCCGTCACCATCTGAAAACCTACCAGCCACATTGAGCAACACAGTATGCGCATCGGCACAACAGCCGCCTCTGTTAACTCCGCATCATGTGTAAAAATTCGTATCATCCACATCGGCGCACACTCGCCCAAGATAAAGACTATTCCCATCACTATCGATGCGCAAATTGCAGTCAACTGAAATGCACGCAGCATTCGCGGGTATTGTTGGGCACCATAGTTATATCCCACTATCGGCTGCATCCCTTGATTGAGACCCATCACTATCATCGCAAAAACAAAAATGAACCGGTTTATCACACCGTATGCCGCCAATGCCATATCGCCGCCAAAAAGAACCAACTGCCTGTTAATGATAATCACTACTATGCAATGAGCGATGTTCATCAAGAAAGGTGACGTTCCTATCGCAAACGAACGCAGTGTTATATGTTTGTCAAGCCGCCATATACCTCTCTTGAAATGTATCAGCTCCTGTGGATTGCAGAATATGACAAACTGCCATATCACCGCTATCATCTGCGAGATGACCGTTGCCAGCGCAGCCCCGCGAACGCCCATATCCAACCCGAAAATAAAAATCGGATCAAGGGCTATATTCACTGTCACGGCTACTATCGTTGCCGCCATACTCGTCTTGGGATGACCCATCGAACGAAGCATATTGTTAAGACCAAAGTATATATGCGTCACCACATTGCCGTAAAGAATAATCTCCATATAGTCCTTCGCGTATGGCAATGTGTCCTCGCTCCCGCCAAAAGCACGCAAAACAGGTTCTATCCATATCAGACCCGCTGACATCACCACTACGCTCAGTATCACATTCAGCACAATCACATTTCCAAGAGTCCTGCCTGCGTTCTCATAATTCTTCTCACCAAGAAATATAGCCACTAAAGTCGATGCCCCAACTCCGACAAAACTGCCGAATGCCACACATATATCCATCATCGGCTTGGCTACCGTCAAACCCGACAACGCCAACGGACCGCAACCGTGACCAATGAAAATGCTATCTACTATATTGTACAGCGAACTTGCCGTCATCGCTATGATGGCGGGCATCGCATATTTGAATAGCAATTGGCGAATAGGTTGCGTTCCCAATTCGGTCGCCTTGAGTGAACCCGTGCGTGTCATTGACCTGTTATGCGTGACGCTATTGCATTGAAACACTGTGCCGCAGGATGGTCGACCTGCAAAGCGATTGGAGTACCGGCATCCCCGCTCTCACGTATCGATTGCACTAATGGAACTTGTCCCAACAAAGGCACTGACAACTCCTCGGCAAGACGCTTGCCGCCCTCCTGGCCAAAGATATAGTACTTGTTTTCAGGCAGTTCTGCGGGCGTGAACCATGCCATATTCTCTATTATACCCAATATCGGCACATTCACCTTCGGATTCCTGAACATAGACACTCCTTTTCTCGCATCTGTCAGTGCCACAGGTTGAGGCGTTGTCACAACTATCACTCCCGTCAGAGCCAACGTCTGCAGCAGCGTCAAGTGTATGTCTGCCGTACCGGGAGGCAAATCTATAAGAAAATAGTCCAACTCGCCCCAGTGAGCATCGTTAATCAGTTGCTTAATGGCATTCGATGCCATGCCTCCACGCCATATCAACGCCTGATCCGTATCCACGAAGAACCCTATACTGAGCATCTTAACTCCGTACTGCTCAATCGGTTCAATCAGTGTCCTGCCATCCTCCTCAACCGAATACGGCTGGCAATCCTCTGTCATGAACATCTTGGGCAGACTCGGACCATGGATATCTGCATCCAATATACCCACCCGATAACCTTTCTGCGCCAAAGCTATAGCCAAATTGGCTGCCACTGTTGACTTTCCCACACCGCCCTTGCCGGAATGAACGGCTATTACGTGCTTGGCTTTAAGCGATCTGTCCGTTGTATCAACCGTCTGAACCTGCCTGAACTTTGTGTGTATATTGACAGCTGCATTAGGCTCAACATAGGTCTTAACGGCAGTCTCAGCGGCACGTACCACCGACCTGACAAACGGATCGGTGTCCTTGTCAAAAATAAGCGAGAAATGAACATCAAAACCGCTGATTCTCAAATCGTCCTCCAACATCCCGCTCTCTATCAAGTCCTTGCCGGTACCGGGATAACGGACATGACGCAGCGCATCTATTATTTGTTGCGGATACATTAGTAAATGAATTTAGACCATAGACCTTTGTACGAAACCTTGTCCTCTGTGCAGTACTTGACCAAATAAATCCGACCGTGAGTCAACCCTTCAGTCGGCAGCACAAAAGTATTCATATCCTTGTCTAACGGATATGCAGACAACAATGTACCTGTCGGGTCATAAACCCTCAGTTCGCTGCCTTCTTTCGCATTATCAGGCAAGTAAGCCGTCACCACACCTGCATTATTGCGCACCATAAACTGACGGTCGGCGTTCTTCGGTCCCGGCAACGTACGCACACTTATCGTATTGCCCATCGTTGTCACATGCGGCTCACAACCCTTGTTCTCTGCGGCACGCAACGCATAAAAATATTCCGTACCAGGTTGTAAGTCCTTGATTACATATTCGCTAATCGGCGCAAATATAGTCTCTACCGTATCCTTGAACAGATATACAGGCTGTGCCGACACGGTGTATGTAACCGACGCCAATGTTACATAATGAGACCCCGCAAGGGTTCTATAAGTAAAGCGGAACTGATGATAATCCTCATCCTTAAAATTGTATGTGCGCTGCACTGTCGAACTCAATGCCCTCACTGGTATGCTGTCCACTCTCACCCATCTTTGATCCCCTGTCAATGCCTCTGCATACACGCAACCGCGAAAATCGTTCTTCTCCGAACTATAAGTCTGACCTATTGACACATCCAACGATGAATAAGGCAGCAACGCATATTCAGTCAGATATGTTGTACCGGTCTGCGACATACGCACATTTGGCTTGTACTTTTTCATCAAAGGCTCCTCCTTTATGGTGTAAACCGCCAACTGATACTCCTCTGCGTCTTCCTGCTGGTCCCAACGGGCTGTAAACGAATATGGAGTCACTTCTAAAGCGTTATATGCCGTTACTGGAGTTATCAGTGTCGCTCTCTTGCTCTCACCATACAACGTCACTTGTGCAAACTGCTGACGGTTGGATGTCTGCGCGTACAATAAACCCATGTGAGACGAACATATAATAGCAGGCTGATAACGCACATAAATGGTTGCACTGCACGTACTATCCTCGGCTACCGGTATCTGTAGAGGCTCTGTTGTCCACTCAATGCTGTCCAGACTAATCTCAAAAGATGCCAGATTAGTGTATATCTTCACCAGCGTATCTTGTATCCCGACACCCTCAAGTGCCAGTATATCTACTCCTTTCTCCAAGCTCCTGCCGTTGAACAACGTACTGCGCATTATTGCAGGCACCTCAGGAGTGAAATACAAGCCCGCACCGGTGTTCTCGCCAAAATGAAAGGCTACACTTGTGCCACTGAACACCCTTATATTCGACAAACTCTGACCCGACAATATGTTCCCGTTAACACCTGTCGGCACAAATTGCATCACATTGTACATACCGGGGTAAGTGTCTGTTCCCGTTGAAGTTGACGGATTATTATACCATGCCTCGCAAATGTCATATACAAAAGGATTGGAGTTATTCGGCTTGTTGTTGTCCCACTTCTTCTTGTTCCAGTATATATGCGAAATCAGCAATCCTGTACCCGGCAGACAGTCTCCAGGCTTGTCCCAACCTACCCGCTGTCTGTTCTCTACCAGCCAATACTCAATCGGATTAGGATTCAGAGCATCCATATTATGCTCCTTCGATGATATTAAATATGCCGTATTTGTCGTCTCTATCGGCTCCAGTATGCAGTCTTTCGACTCAACCAACTGCTCAGGTTTCATCCATCCGATCATAAAACGCTCAAACGCACTGAAAGATGGAGGGGTACGGCCGTCATTGTTGTAATTGCCGTAACACATTATATCCCACGCCCCGACAGTATATTTTTCGCTGTCAGATGTGTCGTACAAGTCGTCCAGACCCAATACATGACTGAACTCATGACAGAACGTTCCTATTCCGCACATCCTTGTTCCCCTGTCACCGCTCAACTCCGACGTACAGGCATAGTCCCATAACCAGTACTGTTTGCCGTCCTTGCCCTTGTAGTAATACCTGATTGTCTGACCTTCACGCTCCGTAAACACATAGTACCTGTGTGGCCATACCGACTCTTCCGGACCGCCCTCGGCCTCACTGTGACCCGCAAAATATATGAATATATTGTCCACATCTCCATCACCGTTCTCATCGTACATCGACCAGTCTATCTCATCCTCAAGTATATCGCAAGCATCTGTCACCATCTGTACCGCATCACCATCCGTCTTACCGTAATACGACCGCTTTTGGGGCAAAGTCACCGGACCATATACATCAAAACTCGGACGGAACACTCCGTTCGACGATGCTATAAAATAGTCACGCGCACTACCCGTGCCGCCGTTCTCACTGTAACCGGACTCATTCAGCATCTTGTAAAACGCCTCCTTAGGATTGTCCACCGAAAAACTCACATCCGAAAAGTTAACCAGTATGACCAGACTCCTCACTTCACCCTGGGTCGGAAATGTCGCATCTATCTGTGGCAGTCTCTTCAGTCCGCTTACTTTACGGTCAGGAGCATACATACTCTCCCCTGCATTGATCCGATAATGACCATATTCATCGCCATATACACCCAATCCCGGCTTGGCTACTACTGCTGATAACTCTACACTGAACGACAATAACAACATCGCCGTCATCACAATCTTACTATAACCTGTTTTCATATTCCGTTCATATATTCCTTTTATGTGCAGAAAACTCTGTCTTTTTGTTTATTGTGCATCTTTTTTGCCACGCACACATGCCGCCTACACTACAAGTAAGCGTCCAACTGACCTCATTTCTGCAAAAAACGCGCAAAAATAAATGATTTATTAAACACAAGCAAATCATTTTTCTTCTCCTCTAATTATTCTCCCTGTTATTCATTATCCATTGTCTGTATGTTATCCATTGTCCATTCACTATTCACTCGCATGCAAGACGGCAAAAACTCGAAAAAAACTCGAAAAAAGGACGAAAAAAGAGTACTTGAAAATCACTGGAAGTTTTGTGACAAAAAATTGTCTTCGCCTATGTTTTCCCTCAAAATAATAGAGGCTGTATTATTCGTGAAGTGCTTTATGGTTGCCTTGCTTTTGCACTCCAAGTAAAAACACTTAGGTAATTTTGAGTTTTTTCTTGCGGAAATAAAAAATGTGTTGTATCTTTGCAAGGTCAAATTTGCGCTTTTCTTTTGAGATGAGAAAAGTCAATATTAATGACATTATCGATATCACTATGATTTGAACAAATTAAAACCTAATATAACTATGAACGCATTCCAACAAGAAATCCTGGCGGGCATCCCCGCCCAACTGCCCGAGGTCAAACCTTATGACCCCAGTATCAACCACGCGCCCAAGCGCAAGGACATCCTCACCCCCGCCGAGAAGGAGCTGGCACTGAAGAACGCCCTGCGTTACTTCGACCCTAAGCACCACGCCGTCCTCGCGCCCGAGTTCGCCGAGGAGCTGCGCCGCTACGGACGCATCTACATGTACCGCTTCCGCCCGTCCTACGAGATGTACGCCCGTCCCATTGACGAGTACCCAGCCCGCTCGCGTCAGGCTGCGGCTATCATGGCGATGATTCAGAACAACCTCGACCCGCGTGTGGCGCAGCACCCGCACGAGCTCATCATCTACGGCGGCAACGGTGCCATCTTCCAGAACTGGGCGCAGTACCGCCTCACCATGCAGTACCTCGCTACGATGACCGACGAGCAGACGCTCGCCATGTACTCCGGTCTGCCGATGGGCGTGTTCCCGAGCCACAAGGACGCGCCGCGTGTGGTGGTTACCAACGGCATGGTCATCCCCAACTACTCCAAGCCCGATGACTGGGAGCGGTTCAACGCCCTCGGCGTGTCGCAGTACGGACAGATGACTGCAGGCTCGTATATGTACATCGGCCCGCAGGGCATCGTCCACGGCACCACCATCACCGTGATGAACGCCGCCCGCAAGCAGCTCCGCAAACGCGGCTTGGCCGGCACATTGGAGGAGCGCAAGGGGATGCTCTTCGTCACAGCAGGTCTCGGCGGCATGTCGGGCGCGCAGCCCAAAGCGGGAAAGATCGCCGGAGTGGTCAGCGTCACGGCGGAAATCAACCCCCTCGCCGCAGAGAAACGCCACGAGCAGGGCTGGGTGGACGAGCTGCATTACGACCTCAATGAACTCATCGCCCGCATACGCAAGGCGCAGCAGGACAAGGAGATAGTGTCGCTTGCCTACGTGGGCAATGTGGTGGACTTGTGGGAGCGTCTCGCCGACGAGAACTACCCCGTGGATCTCGGTTCCGACCAGACCTCGCTCCACAACCCGTGGGCGGGAGGCTATTACCCCGTCGGTTACTCGCTCGAGGAGTCGAAGCGCATGATGGCGGAGGAACCCGACCGCTTCAAAGAGGCTGTACAAGCATCGCTTCGCCGACATGTGGCTGCCATCAACCGATTGAGCACCAACGGTATGTACTTCTTCGACTACGGCAACGCTTTCCTCCTCGAATCAAGCCGTGCAGGAGCCGATGTGATGAACGCTGACGGCACCTTCCGCTATCCCTCTTACGTGCAGGACATCATGGGTCCCATGTTCTTCGACTACGGCTTCGGCCCGTTCCGCTGGGTCTGCATGTCCGAGAAGCCCGAAGACCTGCGCAAGTCGGACGAACTGGCTGTCAAGGTGTTAAGCGAGATAGTCAAGGACGCGCCCGAAGAGATTCAGGGTCAGATGCACGACAATATCCACTGGATAGAGGAGGCGGGACGCAACAACCTCGTGGTGGGTTCGCAGGCGCGCATCCTCTATGCCGACTGCGAGGGACGTACCAAGATTGCCCTTGCCTTCAACGATGCCATCCGGCGCGGAGAAATCAGTGCGCCCATCGTCCTTGGTCGCGACCACCACGATGTCAGCGGCACCGACTCGCCTTTCCGTGAGACCAGCAACATCTACGACGGCAGCCGTTTCACAGCCGATATGGCTATCCAGAACGTCATTGGCGACGGTTTCCGTGGTGCCACGTGGGTCAGTATCCACAACGGCGGCGGAGTAGGCTGGGGCGAAGTCATCAACGGCGGCTTCGGCATGGTCATTGACGGCTCGGCGGACAGCGAGCGGCATATCCGCAATATGCTCTTCTGGGACGTTAACAACGGCATAGCCCGCCGCTCTTGGGCGCGTAACGAAGGTGCCAACCACGCTATCCTCCGTGAGATGCAGCGCACCCCCGACCTCCGCGTCACCATCCCCCACCTCGCCGACGACACACTCATCCGCTCCGCCCTGAAATAAAAACCCGCAATAAATCAGCGACAAAATAGACCGTAATCCCCAACAAAACAGCAACCAATCAGCAACCAACTCCGTATGATAACCGTGAAGCGAAACAGCCGCACCTTGAAATGTACGGTGTACATTTCAAGGAATAAATGCGGCGCGCGAGTGCAAAAATTCCCTCACTTTTTGCACATAGAACACCATAAAGCAAGGATAGCCGAATGATAGTGCCTACCACAGCGGCACCTCACCGAATGTACAGCGGTTGCCAATATACGGATACTTATACGATACTATAGGGATAGCATCGAAACAAGCCTCCCCGGCAATACCGACATACCGAAGAGCCAGACACAAATCCGCTACCCTTGCATTACCCCTGCGCTACCTTTGTAAAAAGACAACACGCAGTCCCCAACAATGAGGAAATAGAGATAACGAAGCAACCATTACAACAAGTACAATGAATCCGGAGGAGAAATTATTGCAGGATGTTTCGGCAATTGCGCAGCGCCTGAAAGAGCTGCACAATGATGCGGTTATCGCTTACACGCCACAGGTTCAAAATTTGTGCGCTAAAAAAGCAACACAAAATGAAGTGGGGTGGATGCTTGATTTGTTATTTGGTTTTGCGGGGGATGAGCGAATACTGAGATTATATAAGCAAGTATGCAGAGCCTATTGGAAGATATATCCCGAGACCATCGCGTTTTATATCATGGAGTATAGAAAAGAATATGATCGCGAAAGCCTGATTGGTACCGAATACGAATACCTGCTTCATGAAGACGAAATGAACGAAGATAATCCCCAACCACCGACCGATGAGCGGGAGAAAACCGAAAGAAGAACAAAATCGCACGCCAAAACGTGCAAGAACGATAAAATAAAAAACAACACATGATCACGAAACAAGCACTGGGTAGTCTGCTCTTTGGTATGGCCGATATTCTCCGCGACAAGGTGGAGGACTACAAATCATATATTCTGTCGCTTCTGTTCTTCAAGCGTCTCTCTGACAATTACCAATGGGAGATAGAGAACGGCAGACAGACCTTCATCAATGAAAACAACCGCGAACCTTCTGCACGCGAGTTGGAGGTTATCAATACGAAGATGCACGATTTCATCATTCCAAAAGGTTGTTTCTGGGAGGATGTGCGTAGCGCCAAGATAGACATGAAGAACGAGACGCTGGACAAGGCGGTCGGTGCTATCGCGGACAGCAATATTGACAAGAACGGCAAATATATCCTCAAAGGCATCATCAACACCGTGCGCTGGAACGAACCTGCGCCGGACGGCTCGGGAGGCAAGAAACTGGATCCCGAAGTCCTGTCCAACCTCATCAGTTACCTTGGGGCGGTTGACCTGAGCAACAGAAATGTGACGGTGGATGTGCTGGGTGACGCATACGAGTATCTTATCAAGCGTTTTGCCGATGAGAACAAAGGCGGTACGATGGCGGGCCAGTTCTATACGCCGCAGGAGGTTGTGGATATCATTGTCCGTTACCTGAAACCGCAGAAGGGCGAGACCATCTATGACCCCACTTGCGGTTCCGGCGGTTTTCTACTCAATGCCGCCAAGTATGCGAAAGCGAACTACCACGACGCCAAGAGCGTCCGCCTGTTCGGACAGGAATTAGTGTGGAATACATGGGCTATCTGCAACATCAACATGATTCTACACGGCTTGGATGCCCGTATCGAGCAAGGCGACACCATCCGTGACCCGAAATTCAAGGAGGATGACAACGCGCTCCAACTGCGCACTTTTGACAAGGTGATGGCTAATTTCCCGTTCTCTTTGGAGAACTGGGCGCAGAACGGTGAGCCGAAGAAAGACAAGAAAGGCAAACCGGTCAATAAGAAAGACGGCACGCCGCAACTGGAATACAAAAAAGAGTTTACCGATTCCTATGGTCGTATGATCTACGGTATGCCGCCTTACAGCAACGGCGATTTTGCTTTCTTGCAGCATATCATCGCCTCGCTGGATGACAAGGGCAAGGCAGGTGTGGTCTGTCCGCAAGGAGTCTTGTTCCGTGGCCAGCCGGAGAAGACTGAGGAAGAGGACGGACAGAACCGCAAGGCAGATGTGGAGTACCTCATCCGTCGCGGTTTCCTGCAGGGCATAGGCGAACATGTCAACCTCATCGACGCTATCGTTGTCCTGCCGGGTAACTTGTTCTACGGAACCACTATTCCCGGTGCCATTATTTTCTTCAACAAGAACAAACCTGCCGAGCGTAATGACAAAGTGCTGATGGTCTATGCCGCCAAGAATGGGTGGTATCGTGAGGATGCCAACATGAGCGTACTGGAGCCGCAGGATGTGCTGCGTATCTCTACCATGCTGGAGAGTTGGGGCGATACAGAGACCGCAAAAACATGGATTGCGGAAAGAAAGCAGCAACTCAACGAGCAGATTCAGTTGGATTTGGAATATACACTATCCGAGATTGAAAAGGACACGGCGGAAGACATCGCTGCCAAAACCGCCAAACTGGCGAAAGCCAAGAAAACGATTGAGGACAAAAAAGCGCAAGGCAAGAAGCCGACCAAAGGCGAGTTGAAATCATTGGAGACCAACCAAAAGGCATTGGACAAACTGCTTGCAGACAAAAAAGCCAAGATCAACTCCGCAAACGAGAAAGCGGATAAACAGCGGCATGCTATCACCGATGTAGAAACGGAACTCTTGCAGATGTTTGCCGATCCGGAACTGCGCAAGCGCTATTTCGCCATTGTGGATATGAATGATATTGAGGAAAACGAGTTCAATCTCAATATTCCTCGCTATGTGGATACATTCGAGCCGGAAGAGCAGATTGATTTACAAAAAGCGATTGCAGATTTCAAGAATGCTATCAGTGGAGAATCAAAGATAGAGAAAGAATTAGAGGCATTGCTTAGCACTTTGAAAATGGGTGAAGAATAAATA
>JAIKXR010000075.1 GCA_024683975.1 Paludibacteraceae bacterium | reverse complement strand
GAAAGGGAATCACCAAATCAAAAATAAATCGAAAACACAATAGGGACTCTTTTGTGTCCCAAGATAATTGTGTTACCTTTGTATTCCTCACGGGTACATTCATGGGTGTATAGACCCCAGGCATGATATAGAAAACTGCTGTTCATACTTGTACATTTGTTTGTGGTTATTCAAATATACAAAATTTACAGCGGTTTTCTTCTTCTATAGTATCACTTTATCACTCGAAATGTCGGATGAACCTTTTCTTATGGGGCTTTTAGCCAGTGGAGGGAGGGGCAAAAATACATCTAAACAACTCCCGCATGTGGACACACGAGAGTTGTTGGGAAGGATGTTGTAAGGCTGTTGCCCTATTTTATGTTTATTTTCGCTGTTTGCCTCTTACTTTGTGTATGGCTATAATGGCGGACTTTGATTGTGGAAGGGAGGAGATGCTCATTTATGAAATTGACGAATATTGTATTATGTTCTGTTTGCAGATGCTACCAACTGATTACTTTTTACCCAACACATGGCATATTTTTAATTGTAATCCAACAACAATATCTCCATTGTACCTTAAAAACAAGTTGCCATTTAGTATGCCGCTGTTATAGTTGTATCCCGCTTCTGCCATAAACCATGTCTTTATCGGTTTTTCAAATACATTGTCAACCAAATCTTCAAAAGGCATTGTAGGAGCTGCACCAATAAAAACTGCCTGATTCCCAGTATTGAACGGAAAATAGCATCGGACAGTCGGTTGGATATACAAACCTTCAAAACGATGTTTAAGTATGTTTGAACTCCAATCCGCTGAATAGTCCGGTATATAATGATACCCGAGTGTCAGCGGTGCTATTTCTACCAGCCAGAATCTCCATTCGAATATGGAAGCCGTTCCACCAAGTGCTGTGCCAAAATAACCTTCCGCAGCAATCCATGTATATTGTATTTTACCATTATTATCATAATAGTTGTCTTTTGCGGTATATGAGTGAGTGGATATTGTAGAAGTTGATGTTTGGGCTTTGCTTTTCTTTTTAGAAATTGTCTTTATATGATTTTCAGGAGCGATTATGATGTATTTTTGCATATAGTCAGACATAGTAGAATAATATGCGTCCGAACGCTTAGCTAACTTATATGCATAGGGTTCTTCTATTTGCAATGCTGTTTTCTCATTCTCTTTTGAAAGCTCTCCCAAGCGTCTGGCTTCTTGAATCTTTTCATACGCAATTCTGTCGTCTTTGGTGTCGGACGCTTCCATAATAAGTTCCTTTTGCCGCTTAATCACATCCATCTTGGAATAAGCAATACTTTTGTTCTTTCCATCATTTTCGATATATCTTTGATATGCACTAATCGTATTTTCCAGACAAGCGGCATTCCAATTCTTCTCATCAGTTATATCGCTGATTTTTTGTTTGGCTCTCCCTGCATAGTTGCTATCAGGATATTTGTCAATAAAATTCTGATAGGCATCCACGGTGTTTGTTTGAGTTGCACGGCTCCAATCCGTCTCCTCTTGCCGTTTTAATTGCTCAATACGTTCTTTCTCTTTCAATTCTTCAATTTTCTGTCGGGCTTGCTTAGTATATTTCCCATTGGGGTAATTTTGAGCAAACCTCTGATAACTGCTTATTGAGTTGTTGCGGACAGCATACTTCCACGCGTCTTCTTCATTCTGGCGTATTTGTCTCTCAATATCATCTTTTCTCTGTTGCGCTTCTTCTCTATGGATACTATTTGGGTGTTTGTCAATGAAATCTTGATAAGCATCGAGTGTGTTAGCATATCGTGCATCTTCCCACTCCCGTTCCTCTTGTCGGATATCATTTGCCTTTTGTCTGTATTGTGAGGCTTTTATCATATATGTTTGCAAAGGATGGATTTTATACAATTCATCATACAAATCAGCGGCATTATCGAATCTTTCAGCATTGTCAGCGGCTTGCGCTGTTGTCTGTGCTTGGGAAAGTAAGGAGTTACATTTTCTGCATTTGTCTATCTTTTGTGTAAGGGAGGAACTTGAACCAACTGCCGCTTGAAGAGCATTGTATTTCTTTACAGCCTGCTCGTATTTCCCTTGTGCAAACAAGTCATCTCCTTCTTTCTCGTAGTTTTGAGCAATGAGAAAGAGAGGAAATAAACTTAACAGGATGGTGAAAAGTTTTGTTTTCATATACTTATCTTTGTTTAAGTTTGAAGTTTACAGAGACACCTTTATAATTGGTAAAGATTCCAGAATACTGCATCTTATTTCCGTTTTGAGTCAAGTCGCCATTGAAAAGACCAATATATTTGCCTGACAAGTCATAGGATTTCAGTAACAATCTGCCGTTGTTATATTTATCCAAAACGATATTCCGCTTGATAGTTGCATTGGGAAGCAAGTAAGTGTAATAACCCTTCTCATCTTGTTCATTATACATCAGAGTCCCTTGCGAAGTGCCGATAGTTCCTGTCATATCCAGTACAAGATATTTATGTAATGATTGCTCATATTTATTTTGCGCCTTTGACAATTTGGCGGTTAATTTCGGATTATCGCCGTATATTTCGATTGCAGCTTTGTATTGTTTGATGGCTTTCTCATACTGTTTGCAGGTAAATAAAGAATCGCCGCGATGCTCATAATTCTGCGCAACAAGCATCAATTGACAGAAACAAAACAGAATGGTTATAAGTATAGGCTTCATTTGTTACGAAGATTTTGATAATATACGGTTTCTTTTCGAGTAGGATCAATCTGTATCATCTTATCCAAGCACTCGTTGGAGTATTGGTTAAACTTATAGTCATCTGCATCAAGGAATATCTTAAGTCTGCGAAGTGCTTCATCATAATCTTTGCCCGCCTGCTCTTTGGCTTGTTGAAGCAATTTTTGTAACCTCTTGATATTGTTTTTAACATGATCCATGCCATCAATATCTTGAACGCATGAATATGCTCTTTTATAGTAGTTTTCTGCTTCATCAAAATTATATACAGCCACGCAACTGTCACCACTTGCGATATACGCTTCGGCTTGAGTAACTTGAGCAACGGCACGTTTGGCATGAATAGTGGAAGGAATGAGATATGCGCCTATAGCACTTGCAATGATAACTGCGATACAAATAATGCTTATTTTGACTTTTTTACCGTTTTTCCTCCACCATTCGGCGCGTTCTTCCGCACGTTTGCGTGCTTCTTCTGCTTCTTTGGCTTCTCGCTCTTTACGGAGGCGTTCACGTTCAGCAGCATCTTTCTCTTGTCGCTCTTGTATCAAGCGTTGTATTTCCTCTTTTGGCGTACCACATTGCGGACATTTACTTTCGCACTCACGCATTGTTGCGCCACACTTCGGACAAGTGATAAATGTTTCATTTCTACGAAGCTTCTTTGCTACTCCAAACGGGTCTTCATAGGATGGATCCAATTCATAAATTGCTTGCACGGCACTTTCGGGAGTATATCCATACATATCAACATAGTCTAATTTGGGGTCCCCAAAGCAAGCATATTCTACATAAGTATCAATTAACTGCTTCCATGCCTCGACGGCTTGGGTATGCAGTTCTGGATACTCTTTTAAGCAATTACCCAACATCTCTTGCATACGAAGTATCTGTCCAATATAGCCATACTCATGCACATCCATTGCTCCGTGAATCATAGGACCAGCAATGTCTGCAAGGTCTTTTCGTATTCCATCAATAAAGCCTTTTGCTTGATCCCCTGTACCTAGATTCTCAACGAGTAATCTAATTGTTGATTTTAAGCAATTAGAAACATTGTAGGCTTCGTTTCCAATCTGACCTTTTTTACAACTTGCGGCCTTATAATATACAAGGTAGAAATTTGCTTCCCAATTATCTGGATCCTTCAAAATAATTTCGCTATAATATTTACAAGCGTTCTCGGAGTTATCTGCCTCTTTTGCTCGTCTTGCAAGGACGTATAGATTTTGCAATTCTTCTGATTTGTCAACTTTGACAGTTCCTTCGACTGCTACGGTTCCTTCTACCGTTACGGCTCCTTCTACCATCATTTTCTTTGCTTCTTCTACGGAATATTTTGTCCCGCAGTTTTGGCAGACAAACACGCCATCTTGTTTGACGAGATCTGACCCGCCACACATTTCACATACAAGTCGTTTCATAATTATTTATCCAATATTAAGTTCAACGTCCATAAAATGCTGATACACATCATTTAGGCCGAAAGATTTATATATTATTCTGTAATCTACTTTACTCAATAATGCATAAATGTGTCTGTCATATGCGATAAGAGAGCGTTGCCCTTCGACTATGATTTGCGCATCTCTAATATTAAATTCAACATCATTTATAGATTCAATATATTTACGAGCTTGTAAGATGGCCGTTTCTACTCTGCGTTGCCTTTCTTCCTTTATTTCATCAAATATTTTTTTGATGTCTCGTTCAAAACGTTCTTGCTCTGTCATAATTTTACTTTTTTATTTTGTTTGACAATATGTTAACTATCGCAAAGAGTGAAATTTCTGCGAATAGGAGAATAAGAATAGCTATTAGGCATGCATTGTCTTGCAGATGTTGCTGCATGAAACAGCCAAGTATCAACTCAATTAGACCCACTATCACGAATAGGAATGAAAGCGTTATGCGGAATGCGTCTCGCATATTGAATTGATACAGGCAAAAGAGCAGAGCTGTATTCAAAGCGATTACTCCGCAATTAACTCCCATATTAAAATAGGAATATTTGGATAGCAATAATCCGAAAAGTACATTGACGATAAGCGCCAAGCCTCCTAATAGAAGAATTGTCTTTTTCATGTTTTTATCAGTTTTGAGGTGGAACAGGAGGAGGTGTTTGTTGATTAAGCAAAGATGCTAATTCCGGCACTTGAGATAGTGGAAGCCAATTCGCCATTCCCGCTTTCCAAACAAGTGTATCGGCATTGATGGCTCCTTGCTGTAACATAGCGGCAATAGTTTGAGCTGTCTGGTTAGGGAGTTGCTGACCGTTAATATACAGGAAATAGGTGGTCTGTGGCATAACAGGCGGTGGAGCAACAGGGTTAGTGTTGATATTCTGCGCCATCTGTGCGAATTGTCCGCCGATGCCTACACCTGCGCCCAATCCGGCTCCCATAGCCATCATTTGTCCGCCTGCGCCTGTGTTGCCTGCTGCTGTTTCCAAGACATCAAAACTGCGCTCCATCTGATACACGTATCTGCCGGTTACTTGAAGCCGTGCAGCAAGGTCTTTGGCTTTTTTGAGTCGTTGCAGGCTCGGATCTTCTTCCGGCACATTGACAGACATGATATTGAAGTCCACCAACTCAATGCCATATTGCGCAAAGCGTTGGTTGAGCTGCTGTTGGCAATAGGCGGACATATCCACCAACTGCGTATTGACATCAAGGATGGAAACATTGTCGGCTGCAATCTTCTGCGCGATGAGCGCGGAGAGCTGCATCACAATCTTTCCTTTGAAATACTGCTCCACCTTGTCAGATGAGAAGGTGGTCATATTGCCTACGAGTGTCTCAAGGAAAGTGCGGGGTGCCGCCACCCGGATTCCGTACTGACCGAAAGCACGGACAGGAACAATGATGCTGTAACGCGGGTCTTCCAACTGCATCGGCTGCGTTGTCCCCCACTTGATGTCAAGTTTGTGCAACTGACTGACGAACCACACTTCCGCCTTGAAAGGCGACTCGCTGCCAAAAGGCAGATTGACAAGTCGGTTGAGCAGCGGCAGTTCCTCGTTTTTGAGCGTGTATGTGCCTGCGGAGAACTCGTCACAGATCTTACCGCCATGCACAAAGAAGGCTGTTTGTGCCGGATGTACGACCAACTGCGAGCCAAGACGGAGATTGTCGGAAGGGAACTTCGCAACTAACTCTTGGTCGTTGGATTCAATAGAGATTACATCTATAAGTGCCATAGTATACTTGGTATAAAAAAATACTGCTTTCACTTTCGGTTCAGCACGGGTGTCTCGCATAACCCAACAGCATCAAAGGCAAAAGCAGCACATACCAATGTATGTACCGACACTTGCCAATCCATGCTGTTTCCTTCGTTTGCGAGACTTCGGCTAAACAGGTTGACTTGTCAGTAAAAAGTAAGAGGAATCCGGGGATTCCACAGATTACACACCTGTAATCCGCTGCAAAAGTACGGTTTTCTGTCGGTATGACCAAACAGAAACCAATAATTTGTGAAAAAACATCCCTCATAATGCGTATACCATACATTCTGCGCCAACATACACCAGTATGCAACCGCCTTTGCCATACAAAAACGCACTCGCTGTTGCGAGGGCAAAGATAAGAGAAAAAGCGGGATGGGCAATAAGGCTTTTAGGGGCTTATTTGCCGTAGGGGGCTGTGTTTTCTGTGAGGCGTTTGCAGGATGGGGCTGTGTTTTGTGCGTTTGCATACGGTGAGGGTACGGTCGAACACGCTGTGGGTCTGCTGACTAACATACGAATCACATATGAATCACATATGAATCACCTAAGATTGATTGCTTGCAGCCCGCATGTGTGTTGCTTGTTTGCGGAGTGCAGCAGGCAAGAAAAAGCGGCAGTCCGTTGTGGATTACCGCTTGTGATTTAATAAGGTTATACACAATGACCTGTATTGAGTTTACAAACTCATTATCTGTGCAGAATTTAGAGTTTTGAAACTATTTTTGCGCTAATCCAATATATCAAAGGACGGCTGTCGCTTTATTCGGCACGAGGACCGCAGAATCCGACTCAGCGCAAACGGCAAGCAAAAGCAGTACACAAAAACAGCATATACCAGAGTATGTGCAGAGGCATTGGCAATCGGGTAGTTGGTGTATAGTTGGCGTACAGTATGTGCTGTTTTTGCTTTTTGTCGGGATGAGGGTTCGGCGTTCTTATTTGAACCCTTTGATGCGGTAACACTTACCACTTTTAAGGAAACTGGATGTGAGTATGGCTTCGTCGGTTGCGGTTCGCTGAACCTTACCCATCGCTATACCACCAAAATAGATGGTCTGTGTGGCTTCATCAAACGAGTATTCGCCTCGCAGTCTGACGCGCCAGTCGGTTCCCGTGTCGTTGACGATATAGCCTTTCTCATAGCGTGCCTGCCCTTCGCCATCATCTTCATAATAACTTAGGTACCCGTTCTTTGTGAGTTCCCAATACCAAGTCACTTTCATATTGTCGGCAGTGTCCGGCAGGCACCATATTCCGGCAAATGTCTCAACGGTAAACGGCTTGGTGATGTCGTCTTTTTCGCAACTTGCGAAACCCAGGGCGATGCAGAACAGCATTGCCGCGAAGAAGATACTTTTTTTCATTTTGTAATTGATTAGGATTGATAAATAAACGTCCGCAATTCACAACGAATTACGGGCGCAAAAGTACGGCACGCCGGAAAACCACCCAACGGGCTTTTAGGGGCTTATCTGCCGAAGATGCGGGCATCCATTTTGTCCAATTTCATTTGAAGTTGCTCAACCATAGCGGAGTCGGCATCGTGGATAGACGGATAACCGGCTGTGACAGAGTCTGTAAGCTCCTCGAAATCAAGACGTGCATTGAGATAGAGATTATGGATCTCCTGTTTCTTTTCAGGATAAGATTCCATATCGGGTCTCTCCGCATTTTGCGCCAGAATCTCTGCCCGCCTGACATACAACCATGCAAATTCGCGATACCGGTCGGAAACATTCCTGATGGAATCCAAATAGTTGTCGTAGTGCGCCGTAACAGAGGCTTTGATATGCTCTATAATGTCTTTGTAAGAGGCCGGAATCTGCACATCAGGATGCTCTTTGGCGTACTGTTCCGACGGAAGATGAACAACGACATCGAGGACATCCGGACAGTATATATGTCGGTCGGCGGCATCGTAAATGACGGCTATCTCCATATCGTGGTCGGGGAAACGGCGGATTTCGCGATGCATACAGGCGTTGCTTGAATCGCGATAGGCGTAAAAATACTGTCTGGCGTATTCCTGATATTGAAGTGGCATATTGCGTATACTGTCAAGACAGGCATCGCGGAAACGCAAGTGTTGCACACGGGCTTTTTGCCGCATCCGCTCCGGATCGAAGACATCATCCGATATCTCCTGCTGCTGTTCCTCTTCCTGAACTGGCGATGCGAGGGGTGCTTCTTCGGATTCATCAGGTTCTACCAGTTTCAGCGGGCTTGAGGGCTCCTGCGGACGGGAAGATATAGTGTCCTTTGCAGATAGAGTCACTGTGTCTGTCAGAAGAACCGTGTCACCTGTAAGGGCGGTATCTTCTGTCAGGACGGCGGGCCGGTTGTCGTCAGGTGCCGCCGGCCGGCGGGGCAAGAGCCATACGGCAAGAGCGGTCAGCAGTATGAGCAAGAGCGGCAAGAGCGGGAGATAACGCTGCCGCCGCAGGGCTTGGCGCAGGTCGGCAACGGACTGATAGCGTCTGGCAGGGTCGGTGTTCAGGCAGCGGCGGACGACACGGCGGTAGCGGTGGGGGAAGAGCAGGCTGATAATATGTCCGAGGGCGAAGATGTCGGTACGCTGGTCAAGCCTTGTGTCCGATTTCTGTTGCTCGGGTGCGGCATAGGGGGGCGTGAAACCGATGTTGTGCGCCAGCCACGTGTCATCGTCCGCCAGTCCGAGGTCGATGAGTTTGACGTGGTCGCCGTTGTGGGTTATCAGTATGTTGCCGGTCTTGAGGTCGGCATGGACAATCTGTTTCTTATGGAGGTAGTCAATGGCTTCCAGCAGTTCGCCGAGGATTCTCTGCCTTTCCTCTGTAGCCGGCTTTTCGTCAAGGAAGGACCGCAGGTCGCGTCCGTCGATGAAGTCCAATATGAGTGCCGTAGCCGTGCCGTCATCCGGACAGGGCAGGACATGCACAGGCAGACGGGTGAACTGCTGCGGCCGGACAATGAAAGGACAGTCCAGGCTGTTCAGGAGCAGCCACTCCCGCTGCAGCAGACGGATATTGGTGTCGGTCTGGCCGTTGTCGGTGCGCGCCACCTTGAGAGCCACCATGCGGCCGTTGATAACAGCCTGATAGACACGGTTGAACGTACTGGTATGCAGCAGGCGGACACCGCTTATCGCCAGTCCGGCAGGCGGAACGGCCTGCGTACTCTTGATTTCCGAAGACAAAGATTTTTCCATTCGGTTTGCAAAAATACAGGAGAATGTCTAATTTTGCAAACTTTTAACAAAAAAACAATATCTGAACCTATACAGACCGGTATGAAAAACACAGTTCCGACCAATGATTTTTGTGTAGAAGCTCTGATACGGCAAGTGCGTGAACGGTACGGCAAGTCCTTGTCTTCCAATGACTCGTATGAACTGCTGAGTGATGACATTCAGGCCGCCACAGGCGAGCATATCAATCCTGACACCCTGCGCCGGCTGACAGGCAGCCGCAAGGACGGCTATGCCAACTGCCGCCGCTCGACATTAGACATCCTCGCACGTTATGCGGGACAGGCAGATTGGGAAACGTATTCGACGGGGTATCTGTCCTCACAGGGCATTGAGTCGGATGTCAGACACCGCGGGCGTGTGGTGAGAGCAGCTGATTGCGTGGCAGGCCGGCGGGTGACGCTGAAATGGCTGCCTGACAGGCGGTGCGTGCTGGAATACATCGGGAACATGCGATGGGAGGTGGTCGAGGTAGCCAACTCGCATACCTTGTAGGCGGGCGACACGTTCGCGTGCGGTATGATTTGCGAGGACGAAGCGTTGCTGGGAGACGACCTGAAGCGGGACGGTGTCTCGTTGGGCGCGTTGAGGCTCGGGCTTGACAATGGGGTGAAGATATGGGAAGGAATCTGTCTTGAATGTGAAATCTGATGGAATGAAATATAGGTTATGAATTGGCGTAAGCAAATATACGACACCATTGAAGTCGGGAATGGTTCTGTTGTAAGCAAAGTTTACGATTGGGCGATGCTGTTCTTCATCGTTATCAGTATTATTCCGCTTGCTTTCCGAGAACAGAATATGTGGCTTGAGTGGTGTGATAAAGTTTCGGTGTCGGTTTTCATCATCGATTATATGCTTCGATGGCTGACTGCCGATTTCCGAATGCCCAAGCGTCCGAAATGGGTGGCATTTGTCACATATCCTTTTACAGCATTTGCCATTGTCGATTTGCTATCCATTCTGCCTTCCGTTATTGTCGTCAACAAGGCACTCAAACTCTTCCGTGTTGCGCGTCTCTTTAAAATTTTGCGAGTGTTCAAGTTCATCCGTTACTCCAAGAATGTGCAAATTCTCTTCAAAGTACTTCGCAAAGAACGTCATATCCTCTTCACGGTTTTTTGGATAGCATTGTTCTACATCCTTATAACAGCATTGATTATGTTCAATGTGGAGGAATCGACAATGTTCGGGGACTTCTTTGATGCGCTCTATTGGGCAACGACAACTCTGACCACCGTAGGGTATGGCGATATTTAGTCGCTCCTTATTTTTTACCCAATCCTCACAGCGATGAGCATAGGCTGCGGCAGGCGGTATATTATGGTCAGCCAAAAAACGGCGCAAAGATGCTTGAGTTTCCTCATCATCTTCATCAGATTCCATGCCGTAGCGGC
>JAIKXR010000038.1 GCA_024683975.1 Paludibacteraceae bacterium | reverse complement strand
CAAATCAAATCGTTACTCGCTCGTTTCTACGAGGGGCAAACGACACCGGAAGAAGAACGGCTGCTGGCTGATTTCTTCCGTCGTGATGATGTACCGAAAGATTTGCAGGAAGACAAGCAACTCTTCCTATTGCTTGCACAGACATCCGACCAAGAGATGCCGCAAGACATAGCCGAGGAAATCACCGCTTTTGTGAACAACCTCGGACAAACGAAGATACAACCACTTATCCCGGAAGACCAACAGCACAAAGGCGTGATCTTCCGTTTGAAAACACCTCCGAAGATGTGGTATCGCGTAGCGGCAACGGTGGCTATTCTTTTCGCGATAGGTGGCGGCATGTTCATACATCAGCAGCGGACATTAGCAACAGACCCATTCCGTGATACATGTAGCACACCGGAAGAAGCTGCGGACGCGATTTTCTATGCCAATGACATCATCAATCGTTCAACGGCTCCGTTCGTGCGCTCAACGATGATTGCAACCGAGCAAGTGAACGACATCAATGAGACATTAAGCAAAATCCAACCGTATATAAACCAATAAATTATACTGATATGAAACGAATTCTTTTAGTTGCAGTCATCGCCCTTTGCGGCATCGCTGCACAAGCCCAAAATAAGATATTTGAGAAGTACGCCAAAATGGAAGGCGTGGAATATGTGTGCATAAACAAGGCGATGTTCAGTGCCGGTTTGTCTATTGCTACAGGCGGTCAAGTGGTGGTGGATGAAGCCAATACACAAGGCACCGACCTTAGCAAGTTTGCCAATTATAACCGAATGATCATCATTACTGCCAAAGGAGACAAGAAGCAGCAATTATATAATGACATTCAAAAGTTGGCAAAGGAAAAGGACTACGAACTACTGATGCAGTCTCATTCCGCAGATGGCAATGATGCTACTTTCTTGCACAATGAGAAAGCCGACTCCAACGAGTTTATTATATGCAATATCCGTGAGGAAGATTGCTCGGTGGTGGTCTTGCTCAAAGACAAATAACGCTCCCTAAAACATAGTGTAACATGAAAACACGTGTGCTATTTGTAGCACTGGCAATCGTCAGTGCAGGGACGTTGTGTGCCCAAAACAAAGTGAATGGAACCGTAATAGACAGGACGGACAACTCCAAACTAATCGGTGTCAATGCGACGCTAAGCAATGATAGCGGTCAGGTGGCAGGAACCACCACAGACAACAACGGCAAATTCTCCCTTGACGCGGACACCGGAAACTATATTCTTGAACTTTCCTATATTGGTTATGAAACAATCCGTATGGCTCTTACCGTGAACGACAATACGCATATAGGCATGATACAAATGCGAGAAGGCGCAACGGAATTAGGCGAAGTGGTTGTGGAAAGTCAAGCCATTATTCAGAAAGTAGATCGGCAAATCCTTCTGCCATCAAAAGAGCAGACACAGGCTTCCTCAGATGGCGTTTCTCTGCTACAGAACTTGCAAATTCCGCGTATCGTGATTAGCCCGATTGACAACTCCGTCAAAACTCTTTCTGACGAGAGCGTGCAACTGCGTATCAACGGTATAGAGGCAAGTACAGCAGATGTAAAAGCCATCAATCCAAAAGATATTATCCGCGTGGAGTATCACGACCAACCGGGCGTACGATACAACGGTGCAGCGGCTGTGGTAGATTATATCGTCAAGCACCGCGATACGGGCGGTTCGCTCATGCTTGCTGGCACAAACGGTTTGACCCTGCCGGGTATCGGTAATTACTATCTGGCGGGTAAGGTACATTTTGGCAAATCGTCTTTACAAGCAGTCGCTACTTATGCGCCGTACGATATTTATTGGACACGTACCAATAATGAGACCTACCATTTTTCGACAGGCAAAATAGAGAACAACGAAGTAGGCGAACCGACGCGTTACAAGACTTATCCTGTTAATGTGTCACTGAATTACAACTGGACAAACGGCGACAAAAATATGCTGAACATCCGTTTGCGTGATAATATGGCATATATACCATACGGACCATCTGACCGCGACAGCCGTTTGTTTCAGCCGACGGATTCATTTGAGATACACGATCATGACAAAAGCAGCAGTCAGTCACCGTCATTGGACATTTACTATCAGCATAACCTGCCGCACAAGCAGCACTTGTATTTCGATGTGGTCGGCACGTATATCAATACCCACAGCGACCGCCGATTCCTGCAAACGCCGCTTCGGGGCTCGGCTTCTAACGATACAACGAACGTACTTTCGTCCGTGAGAGGAGACAAGTGGTCGCTTATCGGCGAAGCTATCTATGAAAAGGAATGGGAAAATATCATGCTCACCATAGGTGCACGGCATAACCAACAATGGGTGAAGAACACGTACTTAGGTAGTACCGAAGCGACCGTTAACATGACAACTGCCGAGACCTACGCGTTTGCAGAAATGCGGCACAGAGTAGATAAGTTTTCGTATGTGGTAGGTATCGGAGTTATGCACACCCTTATTGAGCAAGGCGGGCAAAAGCAAAGCACATGGATAGCCCGACCGCAACTGACCATGAGTTACGATTTCGGCAAAGGTTGGTTCTGGAAATACAAAGGCTATGTGTCCGGCTATCAACCGTCTCTATCGCAGTTGTCCGATATTACGCAACAGATTGACAAGTACCAGATGCGCCTAGGCAACCCCAACCTGAAATCCGTCATGTATGTGTCGAATGAAATGGAATTTTCGTGGCAGTCCAAGCATGTCAATATCAACATTTGGGCGAACTATAGCTACGACCACAAGCCCATAATGGAAGAGACATATGAGGAGATAATAGACGGCGCTGTGTACGCC
>JAIKXR010000029.1 GCA_024683975.1 Paludibacteraceae bacterium | reverse complement strand
TTTAAACCGACTTCAATAAAAGGATAAGCGGTTAATTGATACGGTGTTGTCGGTCTGTTCCCTCGGTGTGAGTAGTGTACTAATTAACTAATAACTAACGAATCACGAACTAATCACTAAAGAATCACTAAAGATTTTCTAAGGTTGGGTTGCTGCAAATGTGCTGCAAAAGTACAGCATTATGCAGACGTGTGCAAGAGGTGTAGGCGGATTTTCCGCATCTTTTTCGTATCTTTTCCGCATCTTTTGGGGTATCTTCGCCGCATTTTAGGCGCATCTTTTCCGCATCAAATGAAGAAAAATGACGAAGGTATTGCATATACTACGAAATAAGCGTATTTTTGCGGCGGATAAAGAATATGGATTAGAAAGATTAACTATAATAAAACTATACAGCTATGGAAGCACAAGAAATGGAACGCATCATCCGCGTTGCGGAGAGTTGGTTAAGCCCTTCATACGATGAAGAGACCCGCGCAGCAGTGCGCCGTATGTTAGACGCAGAGGACAAGACAGAACTGATAGACTCGTTCTACCGCACATTGGAGTTCGGTACGGGCGGTCTTCGCGGCATAATGGGTCCCGGCACAAACCGCATGAACAAATACATTGTTGCCCAAGCGACCCAAGGCTACGCCAATTACCTGCTGAAAGTGCAGAAAGAGGGCGGGTTTGAGCACGTTCAGAACGGTCAGGTAGCCGTAGTGGTAGGTCACGACTGCCGCAATAACGGCCGTCTGTTTGCAGAGACAGTAGCCGACGTATTCGCCGCCAACGGCATACGCGTTTATCTGTTCGAGAGCCTCCGCCCGACACCCGAAGTGAGTTTCGCCATCCGTCACCTGCACTGCCAAGGCGGCGTGAACGTTACGGCTTCGCACAACCCGAAGGAATACAACGGTTACAAAGCTTACTGGGAGGACGGCAGCCAAGTGCTTCAGCCGCACGACCAAGGTATCATTGAGGAGGTGAACAAGGTTCGCATGGAAGATGTCCGCACCGGCGGCGATAAGAACCTGATAGAGATTATCGGCGGCGAGATGGACTACGACTATATGATGGCGGTGAAGAGCGTGATGATAGACCAAGAAGTTATCCTCCGCCAGAAAGACATCAACATCGTCTATACTCCGCTTCACGGTACGGGTCGGCAGATAGTGCCTATGTGCCTGCGTTCATGGGGCTTCGAGAATATCCACGTGGTGCCTGAACAGATGGTGATAGACGGCAACTTCCCGACGGTAGTGTCGCCCAATCCGGAGAACTCGGAGGCAATGACGTTAGGTATGCAGATGGGTACCCGCATCAACGCCGACCTCGTGATAGCAAGCGACCCCGACGCCGACCGCATAGCCATCGTGGTACGCAACGACAAGAACGAATGGGTCATCATCAACGGCAACCAGACGTGCATGATGTACTGCTACTACATCATCAACAACATGAAGCAGTTAGGCAAGATGCGTGACGATATGTATCTCGTGAAGACCATCGTCACGAGCGAGCTGATACGCAAGATAGCCGACCGGCAGGGCGTGACGCTGACGGACGAATACACGGGCTTCAAGTGGATAGCCAACCGCATCCGCATGTGGGAAGGCCAGCGCAAGTACATCGGCGGCGGCGAAGAGAGCTTCGGTTTCCTCGCCTACGACGCAGTGCGCGACAAATGCTCGCCGTCCGCCATCTGCCTGATATGCGAGATTGCCGCCTACGCCAAAGACCACGGCATGAGCCTGTACGAGTACCTGCTGAACATCTATATGGAATACGGCTTCCAACGCGAGGCAATGGTGAACATCGTGCGTCCGGGCAAGACCGGCGCCGACGAGATACGGCAGATGATGATTAACTACCGCGAACATCCCGTAGAGAAGATAGACGGCGAACGAGTGGTATGCATCAAGGACTACCAGAGCCTCGTGCGCAAAGACCTGAAAGACGGCAAATGGGTTGAGAGCAAGATAGATATGGCATTGGGCGCAACATCCAACGTGCTGCAGTACTTCACGGAAGGCGGTCTGAAAGTGAGCGTGCGCCCGTCAGGCACAGAGCCGAAAATCAAGTTCTACTTCGAGATACCGGGCGAGATGCGCGACAAGAGCGACTACGAGCGCGCCACCGCCGCAGCAGAAGCCCGCATCGGCAACATCAAAAAAGACCTCGGGATATGAAACGGAAGATAGCAATAGTCGCCGGTGGCGACAGTTCGGAATATGAGGTGTCGCTGCGCAGCGCGGCAGGCATAGAGTCCTTTATGGACAAGGAGCGTTACGATGCGGAAACCGTGGTTCTGCGCGGAGCGGATATGGCAACACTGAACAAGCTGTGCGAATATGACTTCGTGTATATCACTATTCACGGCACGCCGGGCGAGAACGGTCTGCTGCAGGGCTACTTAGACATGATGCGCATCCCCTATGGGTGCTGCGGCGTGTTGGCTGCATCGCTGACGTTCAACAAGTACGCGTGCAACCACTTCCTACACGACTTCGGGATAGAAGTGGCGGACAACCTGCTCCTGCGCAAAGGTGCGGAGCGTCCGTTGGACGAAGAGATAGCGAAGCGGTTAGGTCTGCCGTGCTTCATCAAGAGCAACGTGGGCGGCAGTTCGTTCGGATGCACGAAAGTGAAACGCGTGGAGGATGTGGCAGCCGCCATCGATCGTGCCTTCAAGGAGGGTGATGAGGTAATTTGCGAGTCGCTGCTGACAGGCACGGAGGTGACATGCGGCGTATATAAGACGCGCAAACGGAGCGTGGCTTTCCCTGTGACAGAGGTGGTAACGGACAACGAGTTCTTCGACTATGACGCCAAGTACAACGGCCAAGTGGACGAGATAACGCCCGCCCGCATACCCGATGAACAGCGCGACCGCATACAGGCGATGACGATGCGCATCTACGACCTTGTAGGTTGCAAAGGCATCATCCGCGCCGACTATATCATATCTAAAGAAGGCGACATACGTTTGTTGGAGGTGAACACGACGCCGGGTATGACGGCGACATCGTTCATTCCGCAACAAGTGCGCGCCGCCGGAATGGAGATGAGCGAAGTACTGACAGACATCATAGAGAACGAGTTCTGATATGGATATCAACGAAGCCTTATCGCGCATAGACTGGTCACGCGAACCAAGAGGTCTGTACGAGCCGATAGCCTACACATTGGCGGCGGGTGGCAAGAGATTGCGGCCGACGCTGACTTTGCTGGCTGCCGAAATCTTTGACGGAGTGGAACAGAAAGTGCTGCCGGCAGCGTTGGCGTTGGAGGTTTTTCACAACTTCACTTTGCTGCATGATGATGTGATGGACAACGCCGAGACACGCAGAGGCAGACAATGCGTCCACAAGAAATGGAACACAGAAACGGCTATCTTGTCGGGCGACCAGATGTTGATAGAAGCATACCGACTGTTGGAAGATATAGAGCCTAAGTACTTTCTGCAAGTACATAAGTTGTTTACCCGCATGGCAACAGAGATATGTGAGGGGCAGCAGTATGATATGGACTACGAGCGTCGCAAAGAGGTGACGATGGACGAATATATGCACATGATCCGCTTGAAGACGGCGGTGCTGTTTGCCAACGCACTACAGATAGGCGGGTTGTTGGCAGGAGCGCCGAAGAATGCCCAAAACGCTTTGTATGAGTATGGCATATTACTTGGACTGGCTTTTCAGATTGAAGATGACTATCTTGACTGCTTTGGCAATGCTGCCACGTTCGGCAAGGCAATAGGCGGCGATATAAGAGAGGGCAAAAAGACATGGATGCGCGTGACGGCTTTGGCAGAGGGGATGAAAGACGCAGAGAGCCGTGATGTGGACTATGTGCTATCTGAATACAAGCGTCTGGGAGTGGATGAGAAAGCGAGAACAGAGATAAGCCGATTGACCGAAGAGGCGTTGAAACACCTGACCACCCTGCCTCAGAATGAGGCTGCCAACCAACTGCGCGAGTTGGCTAAACGTCTTGCGCAGAGAAATAAATAAAATTACAGAATATGCCATACAGACGACTTCCCAATACAGATCAGACCCGGTTGAAGGCAATACAGACAGCCGTTCAGCGTGCGAGTGAGGCGGACTTCAACGAACAGGTGCTGACCTATCATACCTATTCGGAGGCACGCAATTTTTTGCTGCGCTTCGAGAGCATAGTGAGCAGGTATCATGACAATTTCCGCACCCGTGTGTCATCCAACAGAGACTATCGCCATATAGTCCAGAACGCAAGGATGTATATTTCGCACTTCATACAGGTGCTGAACTTGGCGGTGATAAGAGGTGAAATAAAGAAGCAGCAGAAAGAACTCTACCACCTTGATCCCGAAAGTCATATACTGCCAGACTTGTCATCTGAAGAGGACCTGCTGGTATGGGGCAGAAACATCATTGAAGGTGAGGAACAACGTATAGCGCAAGGCGGTTATCCGATGCAAAACCCGAGTATGCAGAAGGTGAAGGTCTATTATGATATCTTTAAGGACCGCCAAGTGGATCAGGACATACACAAGAAGACTGAAAGCAGGATAACAGAAGACCTGAGCAGTTTGCGTGCGGAAGCGGACAGGATAATATTAGACATCTGGAATCAGGTGGATAACTACTACAAGGACTTGCTCCCTTACGCGCACATGCGGTCGTGTCAGGAATATGGTCTGATATACTACTATCGCAGTAACGAGAAACACTTGTCGGAAGAGACAGACAGACGACTTCAGAAAGAAAGAGACTCACAGCCTGCAATACAATGGTCGGAATAAACAAGAAGCCCGCAGAATTTACTCTCTGCGGGCTTTTTTATTGGGATTCAAAATCTATTTGAAAGAGTGTTCAGTCGATTGTCTTGCTTGGTGTGACAACCCGGTCCATCTGGATGTCGAAGAACTGCGACGGGAGGTCTTCGTGGAGCTGAAAATCGTAGCATACACCAATCTTCATTGAGTGTTCATAGAACTTGAGAAAGCGGTCGTAGTAGCCTCCTCCTCGCCCGAGACGGAATCGGTCGGTACCAAAAGCGACACCGGGGACAAGAATAAGGTCAATAGATCCGGTCCATGCCTCAGTATCCGGTTCGGGGATGCCGAATTGTCCTTTTTTGAGCGGGCGATTCTTCTCATAACGCCGCACTTCTATTTTGTGTCCGCCTACAGTAGCCGGCAACAGGAAAATTTTTTCGTCAGCATACTCATGAACCAAGTGACGGAGGTCAACCTCGTTGTGGATAGGATAATAGAGCATTACTGTTTTGGCATCTTTCCAGCAAGCCATACGCTCAATCTGGTCAATAATTTTGCGTGAGTCGTTTTTAACCTCTTCGTCTGTCATTACGCGACGACGCTGAGAGTCAAGGCCACGCATCTGCTCTTTCTCGTGTTGGATTTTTTGCGCAGGCATCTGGCGCATCAAATCAATAATCTGGCTTTCAAACAACATATTTCAGTCAATCTTCATTAATTGCGCGACAAAAGTATGGTAAATTTTGCAGGTGTCCAAATAAAGGTGTATCTTTGCGGTGTTTTTGTAAAAACGACAATGAAAAAGTCATATTTCTTTCTTTTTTTCTCATTTGTACCACTGTTGCTGTCGTGTTCAAAAAAGGATACAACGTCAGTGACTTACGACACGACTGATGCGACTGTCCGCACGTTTGCTTTGGCAGCTCAAGATAGTTTTCCGGGATTGGCTGCGGCTGTTTTTACTGTAGATCAGAGATTAGACACGGGCTTGATTGCCCCTAAAGACGGTGATTCACTCCTTTACGGCACCTGTTTGACGAAGGTTGTGCCGCGTGTGACTTTCAATTCACGTCCCTCGGCTGCTGTTTATTACGTAGGCGATACATCGTTTATCTACACTGGTTATGATACGGTTGATTTGACGCAGAGACCTGTTTATCTGCGTGTTTACGCTGCCAACAGGACAGACGAGAAATACTATCGCATAGAGGCATACGCCCATCAGACCGATCCAGACGAGTACAAGGCGGATACGCTGCTGACGCGGATTGGTCAGACAGACGAGCCGATGCACGTACTGAAAAGGGGGAACGATTTTTATGCCTATATGACTGATGGCTATACGGTTACGATGAGAGTATCGGGCGATGCGGTGTCGTGGAGTGATGCTGAAACTGTGACAGGGCTTCCTGAGAACGCAGTCTTGAGTCAGATTGTGGTTGACAGTGTGTCGCTGGATTTTTGTTATATAGCAGATACGAGTTTTTATCGTTCGTCAGACGGTGTGACGTGGACGGGTTGTAAACTGCCGTTTGCTGATGAACTTTTCAATATTGATGCTACGCTTTTCTCTTTTGGCAATAAGATATGGTTTGTAGCCACTTCGGGCGGCAAGACTTACCTTGCCGGATTTGACACCCAAACGGAGATTACAGATTGGCAACAGGCTGTACCTGAGACTTTTCCTGTGAACGATATGGCGACTGTTGTGTTCCGTTCGGTGAGCGGCTTCAAGACGGCTCTTGTTCATGGCGGTTTTGACCGTGAAGGTCGAATGATTCCTAACAGTTGGACATTGGAGGAATCGGGCGGTGGTTTCAGACTTCTCTGTCTCAATGAGTCGCGTTATGCGCAACCCGCCATCGCGGGAGCGGCATTGGTCAGTTACGCCGATCACGTGATACGTTTTGGCGGTATGTTTCCGGATGGTACGCTGAGCGGTGTTTATGAGTCGGATTCGGAGGGACTGTTTTTTGCTGCTGCTGACACAGCTCATCTGCCTGTTCCCAAGGGTATGAGTCCGCGTTACAGACAGTCGGCGATAGTGCAGGGTGAGTATATCTATCTTTTTGGAGGTCAAGACCATTCGCGCTATTATACTGACGTTTGTCGCGTGAGACTCAATTCGATTGGATGGAGTAAATAATGGATAGCGGAGAGATATCCTTATATGAAGAGACATATACCTAATATGATAACGTGCTGCAACCTGTTGTGTGGTTGTATTGCGGTTTGGCTTGCCACCCGGGGTGCTTTTGCGCAGGCTTTTCTGTTTGTCTTGGCAGGTGCGTTGTTTGACTTTTTTGACGGATTTGCCGCCCGTCGCTTAGGAGTGAGTGGTCCGTTGGGTATACAGATGGATTCGCTTGCCGATGATATAACTTTCGGTCTGGCACCGTCAATGATGTTGTTCTGCTATTTGCGTCCCATGATCGGTCATTGGAGTCTTATAGCGTTGTTGATGGCGGCTTTCTCCGCATTGAGATTGGGCAAGTTTAATATTGATGAGCGGCAGCACACATCTTTTATCGGTCTGCCCACACCTGCCAACGCGCTTTTTTGGGGAGGCATAACCTCAATGCCTGCAATTGATAACGAATGGTTGCCTTGGGTTTTGTTGGCTGTCAGTTTGATTAATTGTTATCTGTTGGTGAGCGAGATGCCGATGATTGCGTTCAAGTTCAAGAACTTCAAATGGAGCGACAATGCTTACAGATATATATTCTTGTCAGGTTGCGTTGTTATTCTCATTTTCTGCGGAGTACGTGCCTGCCAGTATGAGCAGCCGGCTCTATTTTTGTTTAGCGGTACGGGATGTGTTATCTGGTATGTCCTTTATAATATTGTCCTTCGTTTTGCTGCTGATAAAAAATAACCAAATATGCCTGTTATGCATAAAAGGCTGATATATATAGTTTTCTTGCTTTCTTTTTCCACTATTTTGTGTGCAGAGCCTATACGTGTGAATTACTATGCCCATATAGAAGGTTTGCGTGATTCGGCTCTCAAGTCGGCATTGCACGATTCTGTTTGCGGTGGGGTGAGGTACGAGTACGGCACCAACAGTTATCATACGACAAACAAGCCTACTCAATGGAACAAGGGCGATTTGAAGTCATACGGCACGTGGCAGGCTTTTGCACAATCGGACATAACGGAAGACGGGACGGTATGGGATATGTACAGCAACAGTGTCAGGTACTATCCCCTTATTCAGGGAGAGTCAGGCTGTTCGCTTAATATAGAACACAGTTTTCCCAAGGCTTGGTGGGGTAAGACGGAGAACGCGGCATACAAAGACTTGTATCACCTCAATCCTGCGGATGCGCGTGCCAATCAGACGGGGAAGAGCGATTATCCCCCCGGTGTGGTGGACAGTTTGGTTAAGTTCGACAACGGATCGTTGCGTCAAGGTTATATGAAGGGGCATCCCAAGCACCGTGTTTTTGAACCGGCGGATGAGTATAAGGGTGATTTTGCGCGTGCGTATTTCTATATAGTGACAGCATACGAAGACTACCAGTGGGCTGACAAGTACAATGCCTATCTGGATAACGGGTCATATTTGGAGTTTAGTCCGTGGCTGATTGACTTGTTGTTAGAGTGGCATCGTCAGGATCCTGTGAGCGTGAAAGAGCGCGACCGGCAGCATATTGTGTCATCGATTCAGCACAATCGTAATCCTTATATAGACTATCCCGAATTAGTCGAATACATCTGGGGTGACAAGAAAGGCGAAACAGTAAGATTGGATGACTTGGTTTGCACTGAAAAAACTGATTATGTACCGCCGATGGTGACAGATTTCGCATATTGTCCTGATGAATTGCCGGACTATGTTTATGACACAATTATCAACATCCCTTGTGCCTCGCTGGCGGCATTGCGGGGTGTGGCTCAATCGACCGTAACTAACTGTCAGGGAAACGGTACGGCGGCTGTCACTATGGGAAGTGGTTCCAACGACGGGGAAATCATGTTTGAGGGGTTGCAGCTGCCTGATACGGCATATCTGTTGTTCCGCGCATCTCCTTTCAATTCCGCCAAAAGTATGCGGATAGACGTGTATGCTGACTCCGGATTGTTGCAGACTGTTGAAGAGGATGTGATTGACGAAACGCGCAACGAGCAGTACCGCCTTGTTGTCCTTCCTAAGGATACCCGCTCATTGAGAATAAAATCGGTTGGCGGCAGTACGAGTTCACGGGCTTGCCTGCAACAGTTGTACGTGCTGAAAAAGTCACAAAAAACAGGATTGGAAGATGCGACTTTGGACAACAAGAGGGGTGGTAAGGTGATATGCAACGGGCATCTGTATATAGAGTCTGAAAAAGGCACATACACAGTTTATGGCGGTAAAATAGACTGAGATTATGCTTAAACGCAACGCTTCATTTCTTATTGGCAGTCTGCTGCTTATGTGCGTAATCGGTTGTGTGATGCTTTCTTGTGACAAGGCTGCGGTCCACTTGTGGCTGAACGGTTACCATACGCCTTTTCTTGATTCCTTTTTCCGTTATTATACTGTTATCGGTGAGTGGATTCCTTATATTTTTGTTTTTCTGCTGCTTTTTTACAAGGCGGGCTGGGCGGCATTTATGTTTGGTAGCATCAGCATATCCGGTTTGTTGTCGCAGCCGCTTAAGTATGCTTTCGATACCGACCGGCCGTATAGGTTTTTCGCAGACCATCTGCCTGACGTGCAACTGCCTTTTGTTGATGGAGTGACGCTAAGCAAGTATTACTCTTTCCCATCGGGTCATACAACCACTTTTTTTGCTCTTTTCCTGTGTTTGAGCATAGTGGTAACAGATTGTTTGTCAAAGCGTGAGCAGACGAAAGGTTTATCACGCAGCAGGACAGATTTGTCTGTTGTAGCCTTTCTTTTCTTTCTGTTGGCTGTTGTAGGGGCTTATTCGCGTATATATCTTAGCCAGCATTTCTTGGAGGATATCTTTGGTGGTATGATTTTGGGTATAGGTGTCACTTTGCTTCTGTATCTGCCAGTTCCGCAGTTGCAAGGCACGCGTTTCTGGGATTGGAGTTTGCAAAAACTGTTTCATACTAAACAATAGACAATTATGATGGAAACACTTGCGATGTTAGACCCTGAGGAGCGCGAGCAACTTGAGGGTGTTTGGAAAATTATTCCTGACCAAGACAGAAAGGCGATGACTAAGGATGATGTGCTTTTCGTGCTTGATTCGATGGACGATTATCTGGAGAGTGTGGGACTGCTGGAGGTTGACGAGCAGTCTGGTGAGGTGACTTATCTTGATGGAGATGTGGATGAGACTGAGCAACTCAATTTCATTCTTGACGCGCAAAAGCGGAGACACACATCTGAATTGAGTCCTTCACAGATTCAGATCATTCTTGATGCCGAACTGCAATACGGCATTGAACAAGGCTATTACGAAGAAGAGTAGTGTCAGCGTGCGAAATATGAGGGTTGCCCTTTAAGATGTATGTTTTTTCAAAAAAGCCATTGATAAATGGTAATAGGGTGCTGTTTTTGTGGTATCAGCACTGAAAAAAAGAATCTGACCTTTTCCTTTACACGAAACAATAACTACAAAACTCTGATAAATGAAGATGAGGGTGTGTCAAAACAAATCGGCACACCCTCTGTTATTCTTTTATTAGTGCGAGGACTTCCTGCGCGATACGACGGGCGGAGTCGGGCTGGGCGAGAGCGAGGATGTTCTTCCTCAATGCGGCGCACTGGTCTTTGTTCTCCAGCAGTCGCAGGGCTGTGGGCACCAACCGCAGGGGGGCATCCGCGTCCTTGACCAAAAAAGCGGCATTCTGACTGACAAGCGCCATCGCGTTGTGGGTCTGGTGGTCCTCCGCCACATTGGGCGACGGAACCAAGACAGAGGCTTTGCCCAAGAGGCACAGTTCGGATATGGATGAAGCACCGGCACGGGAGATGACCACATCGGCAAGAGCGTAGGCATCGGGCATGTTGTTCAGGAAAGCCGTTACGACCAAACGGCTATGTATGGCTGCATCCGCATTCTGACCGGACGCGAGACTGCGCGCCTGCTCGGCGCACTTGTCGTAATAGGTCTTGCCTGTCTGCCAGACAATCTGTATGCCGGCATCAAGAAGCCGAGGGAGTTCCTGCAAGATGCTCTCGTTGATAGTTCTTGCTCCGAGGCTGCCACCAATGATGAGCAGTGTGGGGCGGTCAGTCGTGAAACTGACTCCGAACTTATCGTTGAAGAACGTGCATGCGGCTTCGGGCGAACCCTGCGTGAGGTTGGCACGGACGGGGTTGCCTGTGAGGATAATCTTGTCTTCGGGGAAGAAACGCTCCATGTGCGGATAAGCGACACAAATCTTGACGGCATCGTTGCGCAGGAGTTTGTTGGTAACCCCAGCAAAGCCGTTCTGCTCCTGCAAGAGTACAGGTATATGCGCCCACGCTGCGGCTTTCATAGCCGCTCCGCTAGCATAGCCGCCTACGCCAATAGCGACATCGGGACGGAACTCGCGCACAATCTTCTTCGCCAGCCGGAGCGAACGTGCGAGGTCAATAAGGACCGAGAAGTTCTTCCACGGCTGCGAGCGGTTGAATCCGCGTATGGGCAGACCGACGATCCTGTACCCCGCTTCGGGTACGCGCTCCATTTCCATACGTCCAAGAGCACCGACAAAGAGGATGTCGGCATCCTTGTCCAGTTCACACAATGCGTTGGCTATACTGACTGCGGGGAAGATGTGTCCGCCTGTTCCTCCGCCGGAGATGAGGTACTTCATAGTTAGTTGAGTGTTTAGAGTTTAGAGAAGTTGAGAGTTGATGATTTCAAATTCATGATTTATGGTTCATAGTTCGATTACGGGTGCGTCTTGTTCGCTTTCGATGGCTGATTGCTGTTGTTTGTCACGCATTTCATCTTGTTCGCGGCTGACTCCCATCATAATACCGAAATAGAGGCTGGTGACAATGGCACTCGTGCCACCATGTGAGATAAGCGGCAGAGGCTGACCCGTCACAGGTCCCAGACCGACAGAAACAGCCATCGAGACAAATGCCTGACAAGTAATCATCAGCGCAAGTCCCATCACGGAGAGCATCGCCCGCCCGTCTCCATAGAACTTGGTGGATGCATAGCAGGCACGGAAGAGTATGGCAAGGTAGATGAAAATGAGGAAAACAGCTCCTATAATCCCGTACTCCTCGACAAAGATGGCAAAGATATAGTCCTCGTAAGCGAGGGGCAGATAGTCGCGCTCCTGGCTGTTGCCAGGGCCTACCCCGAGGGGCGTTTTTCCGCCGCGCATGACCGCCACCTTCGCCAGCGCGCGCTGACGGTTGTCATCGTTGAGTTTGAACTCCGTTGTGGTAGGCTGTTTCTTCTCCGCCACGAAGTCGTCCACACGCTTGCACCAGACGGTGATACGTCCCATCAGCCCGGAGGCTTTTCTTCCCGGGCGGACATAGACGAACTCGCCGAACAAGTAACCGGCAATACCGGCGGCGACAGCTATCGCCGCCACAATGAGTATCTTCTTCCACGGTACGCGGGCAAGAATCCACATCAGGAAGACAATGCCTGCCAACACAACGGCGGTGGACATGTTGCTGACCATAATGGGGAAGCATGTTGCCACCGTCAGTCCGAGAGTCCAAAGGAAGTACTTGTGCTTCTCCTTCTCTGTCTGCCCTTTGGTGAGCAGGTCCGCCACCACAATGAGCAGACCCAGTTTGGCAAGTTCAGCGGGCTGGAAAGAGACACCTATCTTAATCCACCGTGCCGCGCCGTTTCTGACTTCCGCCAATGGGTTGCCTTTCCACAGGAGTGAATAGACAAGCAGCAATGAAACGCCAAAGATGAGATAGCCGATTGCGGTGACAGCGCGGTTAGGAGCAAACTGCGTCAAGTACGCCAATACGCAGCCAGCAAGCAGAAAACATACCTGCCTGCCCAACGGACCGATGATGGATGTGTTGTCTTCTTTAAACACGAGGTAGCTCGATGCAGAAAAGAGAGCCAACGCCGCCACGCCGATCAGCATGAAATAGAGTACCCAGAACGTACGGTCGATATAAGGCCGTTTTTTCAATATTTCAGAATAGAGCTGCATAATTCGCGATACATTAACAGGTTAGAGATGACGTACAGCGTTCATGAACCGGTCACCCCGGTCCTCATAGGATGTGAAAAGGTCGAAGCTGGCGCAGCATGGCGAGAGGAGCACCGTGTCGCCGTCGTGCGCCGAACCGGCACAAGCCATAACAGCATCTTGGAGGCTGTGGGTGCTGAAGTACTTCCGTTCCGCCTGCGGGGCTGTATTCCCGTCGGCATAACCGAGAGCGGTGAAATGCTCTATGAGTTTCTCGTTGTGGAGTCCCATAAAGACGAGTGTGTGGCATTTCTGCCTTACGAGTTCGTCAATCTCGCTGTAGTCGTTGCCCTTGTCCTTTCCACCGAGGATAAGGACGGTGGGTGTGGTCATCGCCTCGAGGGCGTACCAGCAGGAATTGACGTTGGTCGCCTTGCTGTCGTTGATATAACGGACACCGCGCACGGAAGCCACGTACTGGAGACGGTGAGGCACACCCGCGAACTGCCGCAAGGACTCGCGGATGGTGTCGTTCTTTATATCCAGCAGCTGCGCGGCGATGGATGCCGCCATTGAGTTGAGTTGGTTGTGCTTGCCCTGCAACGCCAGTTGCTCCAAGGGTATCTCTAATGGCTCGACCTCCTTCTTGGCGGCGACCACAAGGTGGCTTCCGTCGGTATAAGCGACGTTGTGCTTCTCGCTGCTGCCGAAGGGGTAGAGGGTCGCACAAGGCTGGATGCGCGCTATCTCGCGGTCGATAACAGGATCTTCGCTCCAATAGATGAACGCGTCCCGCGCCGTCTGGTTGCGGGTGATGCGGAACTTGGCGTTCACATAGTTCTGAAACTCGAAGTTGTAGCGGTCGAGGTGGTCGGGTGTGATGTTGAGCAGAATGGCTATATCGGCGCGGAAGTCGTACATATTATCCAGCTGGAAAGACGAGAGTTCGATGACATAGTAGGCGTGGTCCTCGCGTGCGACCTGCAGGGCAAGCGAGTTGCCTATGTTGCCCGCCAGTCCGACATCCAGTCCGGCACGGCGCAGCATGTCATAGACCAGGCTGGTGGTCGTTGTCTTGCCGTTGGAGCCGGTGATGCAGATCATCTTGGCACTGGTGTAACGCGCCGCGAACTCAATCTCGGAGATGACGGGTATGCCATTTTCGCGCAGCTGCACGATGAGCGGAGCCGTCTCGGGAATGCCCGGACTCTTGATGACCTCATCGACAGAGAGAATCTTCTCCGCCGTATGGCCGTTCTCCTCCCACGCTATGCCGTTGGCATCTAGCAAGGCTTTGTAAGCGGGCTTGATGCTGCCCGAATCGGACACCAGCACGTCCAGTCCTTTCTCCCGGGCGAGTATGGCGGATCCCGTGCCGCTTTCGCCCGCACCCAGTACGGCAATCATTCCGGTTTTCATAGTTATCTGATTTTGAGTGTTAGAATGGCGAATGCCGCCAAGATTAGGGTTACGATGCAGAAGCGCAGCACAATCTTCGTCTCGTGGTGCAGTTCCTTAGAGCCGCGCAGGCAGATGTGGCAGGTCGGGTCAATCCGTATGACTTGGTCAATGGACGTGCGGAAGTGGTCGTGGAGCGGTGTGCGCTTCCATACGCGGACGTGTCTGCCGCGCTTCTTGTAGAACTTATATACCCGTGTCTGTACGATGACGCTGACGCTCTCCATCAGGAACACGCCGCAGATAATAGGCAACAGCAACTCCTTGTGCATAATAACTGCCGCCACGCCTATAATACCGCCGATGGTCAGACTGCCCGTGTCGCCCATAAAGACCTGTGCGGGGAATCCGTTCCACCAGAGGAAGCCGACCAATGCACCCACAAATGCGCCGAGGAAGACTACCAGTTCCTCGCTGCCGGGGATGTACATCACGTCAAAATAGTCGGCAAAGACGTAGTTGCCGCTGA
Organism: Paludibacteraceae bacterium; assembly: GCA_024683975.1. Classification (GTDB taxonomy): domain Bacteria; phylum Bacteroidota; class Bacteroidia; order Bacteroidales; family Paludibacteraceae; genus Colicola. Next base: position 2,112 of record JAIKXR010000029.1, on the reverse strand, counting down.
CGTATGCCAGCACAATAAGCGCGACACCTATCAATGCCGAGTTGCCCGCGCACATGCCGTCCATACCGTCGTTGAGGTTCGCTCCGTTGCTTACCGCAGCCACCACAAGGACAGTCAGCAGCACGAAGAAAATCCATCCCGCACGGTACTTGTTCTCCTCACCGAGCCACGTGAACATATCCGCGTAGTTGAGGTTGTGCGCCTTGACAAACGGGATGGTGGTCCGTGTGGACTTGACATCGGGTGTCTTTTGGACGTAGGTGGTGTTGTTCTCAATGCGGGTTGTCACTGTCTCGTTCATCACAGCGGCAGGGGCATAGCGCAGGGTCAGACCGACAATGAGTCCGAGAATGACCTGTCCGGCAATCTTGACCCAGCCGTTCAGTCCGTCCTTGTTCTTTTTGAACGTTTTGATATAGTCGTCAGCGAAGCCTAATGCGCCGAGGATGACCGTCGTGATGATCATCAGCAGCATGTAGATGTTGGTCAGTCTGCCGAGGAGCAGCGCCGCCACCAGTATGCCCGCGAGGATAACCAGTCCGCCCATAGTCGGTACACCTTTCTTGCCGACGTTGAAGGGGTCGAGTTTCTCGTCACGCTGCGTCTCGGTGATGTTCCTGCGGCGCATCATATCGATGAAGTACTTGCCTAACCAGAGGCTGGTCACCAACCCGATGACACCCGCCGTGATGGCGCGGAACGAGATGTAGGTCATCAGCCGCGATCCGGGTATTCCGCTTAGATTATTAAAAAGTTCGTATAACATACTATTTATTATTGGTGTTTGATTTGCTCTTTATTGAGTGTTTGATTTCTTTATTTCCCCCGAATCAGATTCGGGTCTTCCTCTAATTTTCCTGCTGTCTCCATCGGATGCTCATCGGTTGCTGAACGGATGCTCATCGGTTGCTCACTATGTCTTCACCCAGAGATTACCCTGATAAAATAGTAACTATTAACCATGAGCGATAAACAATAAATGATTAACAATGCAATATTAACTATTAACTTTTAATTATTAACTCTTTTTGCGCTCAACTCATGCTTGATATAGTCGTACAGTCTTCCTTGTATGGGTTTATTGTGTTTGCGTGCCTTGCGCACCGCTTCGTCGTAGCGTGCCTGCCATTCCGCCTTGCGTTCCGGGTCATGCAGGATGGCTTTTGTTTCCGCCATCAGTTCCGCAAAACGTCTTGCCGTCGGATGTTCCGCTTTTGCTTTCCGCGTTTTCTTGTTCAGTTCAGGCTTGCTGCATATCGCCCCGTACTCACCGTTCCCGGGTATCCGCCGTGCATAGTGCCTGCTGTCCATGCTTCCCCGCAACTCTTCCACTATATGCGCCCATTTCGCCTTCATACATATTACTTTGTATTTTCGTTTTTTCCTATGATATGTAGATATAGAAATAACTAAAATCCCCACTTGCTCCGCCTTCCAGAGCTTTTGAAAAGATTTGTGCCATTCTTTTTTCTCCATCCGCTAGGATCATACTGTTTAATTTTCCAGCCTGATATGCGGCTTTTTCCTCTTCCTTTGCTTCTATAGGAACTACTACCACTTGGATAGGAATCATACTCATCTTGTTTTTTTTCAGTAAAGTAAAATGCTGGAATAAAGATTAACAATGACACAATATATGATCCGATAAACCAAGAGCTAAACTCATTAGAAGTGTCGCTAACAAAAATTGTTGCCCAAAGATACGCAATTGGCAAACAACCAACTATACAAACGCCAATTACTATGCCAAGCAAGCATCCTGAATCTCCATCATCTGTATGAGTGTATTCTATTGTTTCAATTGTTACAGGTGTCGGTTTGAATTTTTCATCCAAGTTTAAGTTGTATAAAAGTTTAATTTTTGATATTTGTTCTACTTCGTCTTTTACGGGCTTTTTGTTCATATAATCAATGATTCTATTTTCCAGTGCCCCGCATTGGACAAGTTTATTTCGTATTTCATAAAACATATCAAAATTCCCCGTATTAGAATACAATAAGTACTTTGATATAACACAGGGTTGAATATGCTTTTCTAAAAAGGAAAATCTATGTAAGTCATTTTTGAAATCTATTTCTAACTGATTCAAATCTAATTCAGCAGCTACTACA
>JAIKXR010000163.1 GCA_024683975.1 Paludibacteraceae bacterium | reverse complement strand
TTCGCGGTTCGAGGGAAGGATAGACCTTGCCTTGCACGGCATACAGGCTGCCACGCACACCCAAGTTGAGCCGCAACCACGAAAGAGGAGTGTAAGTGTCCTCAACAAACAGCGATGCCTCGTGTGCAGGCAGTGTACCATCAGTGAGCAAGGTGTCAACAGCAAAGTTGGAAGCACCGTTAAGTTCAAGGTTGAAGGAAGTGACCTGAGGGCGGAACAGATGAAAGACATAGTTGCCACCCCAGTGCAGGTCATGACGTGTGGACGGGATATATGAGAACTGCGTCTGGAGCATTATGTCGTTGACGTAGGACTTGTAGTCCATACTCTCGCCTAATGAAGTCGCTTTGTTGGTCTTTTCGTTGTATAAGAGCGACTGCTTAAGGTCATAACGATAGCGGGTATAAGAGAGTTGGGTGGTGGAAAAAATCTGCGAACCGAAACGATGCTCCCAATTAAGTGCTGCCAGCAGATTGCCCCAATCCCAGTTGAGACGCATATTGGCTTTCAGTGAATCAGAAGATTGCGTGTTGGTTTTGTAGCGGACATAAATCTCGTCATCACCCATATAGAACGATGCGGAGAGTTTGTCGTTTTCGTTGAAACGATGGGTCAGTTTGGCATTCACGTCGTAGAAGAAATAGCCTGCTGTGGCATTCTGCCCGTCCGTTTCGTTGCGAATGACGGCTGCAAGAATGGGAGCCATAAAGAGGTCGTAATAAGTGCGCCGTGCGGAGAAACTGAAAGTGGTGGCGTTACGGGTGATGATCTCCTTGTTGCGTATCATATCAACCTGCTGCCTGTTCCACGGAATAGGTCCCTCAACATTCAGTTTAGCTGATATGAGACCAATCATGGCAGCCCCGTGCCAGCCGGTCTGATTGCCATCCCGTTGTCTTACATCCACCACAGATGACAGACGCGAGCCGTAACGTGCAGGAAAACTGCCTTTGTAAAGAGTCACGTTCTTGATGGCTTCCGCGTTGAAAACGGAGAAGAATCCCAACATGTGATTGACGTTGTACAGCGGTACATCGTCCAAGATGATGAGGTTCTCGTCAGCTCCGCCGCCCCTGACATACAGCCCGGCACTGCCTTCCGTACCCGACTGCACGCCCGGAAGCAACTGAATAGCCTTCAGAACGTCCACTTCACCCGCTAAAGCAGGTATGCCTTTGATTTGCGAGACCGGCACTTCCACCACCGACATTTGCACCGATTCTGCACCGGAAACAGACTGCTCTGCCACCACGGAAATCTCTTCCAACTGTGTGTTTTCGTGAAGTGCGATGTGTATGAGTGTGTCAGTATGAAGACTGACTATCATTGCCTTGCTCGGAGCATAACCAACGTAAGATGCACGTATGGCAGCCTCATGGTGACTGAGATTCAGTGTGAAATATCCGCTTGAATTGGTAACTGTACCTTGATGGGTAATGGTGTCAAGTACGGTCGCGCCAATCAGTCGCTCGCCTGAACCTGCATCAATAACGTAACCGCTGACCCGATACGGGTTCGCATAAATCGTCATAGTCAGGAATAGCAGCAGGATAAAAATGAGTCTACGCATAGCATAAAAAATGAACGTCACCTGTGTGATGGCGTTCGTTTTTTTCTTGTCAAATAGTCTTTTGTATCCTCGTTGTGTCGGCGCGACCGATCTTTTCTTCCGCCAACTTGCGGGTGACCACAAATCGGTCGGTTCTTTGAGTTGGAATCTCGTACATCAAGTCCATCATCACCGTTTCCGTCAGACTTCTCAAACCTCTTGCACCGAGCTTGTATTCAATGGCTTTGTCCACTATATAGTCCAACGCCTCTTCCTCGAATATCAGTTCCACTCCGTCCAATGCCAGCAGTTTTTGGTACTGACGGGTGATGGCGTTTTTTGGTTCGGTCAGGATGGAGCGTAACGAAGCCCTGTCAAGCGGGTGAAGATAAGTTAGAATGGGCAGTCGGCCGATAATCTCAGGAATCAATCCGTACGACTTAAGGTCTTGCGGAGCTATGTATTGCAGCAGATTGTCCTTGTCTATCACTTGTGCTTTTTTTGATGCCTCAAAACCGACCACTTGCGTGTTCAGCCGTTGCGCGATCTTCCTCTCAATGCCGTCAAATGCGCCACCGCAGATGAACAGGATGTTCTGCGTGTTGATATGCACAAACTCCTGTTCGGGGTGCTTGCGTCCGCCTTTGGGCGGCACGTTAACGACCGACCCTTCCAACAGTTTGAGCAGAGCCTGCTGCACGCCTTCGCCGGACACATCGCGTGTGATACTGGGGTTGTCAGACTTGCGGGCAATCTTGTCTATCTCGTCAATAAAAACAATGCCGCGCTCTGTCTTCTTCAAGTCGCAGTCAGCCTCTTGATAGAGGCGGGTAAGAAGGCTCTCCACGTCTTCGCCAACGTAACCTGCTTCTGTGAGAACTGTTGCATCAACTATGGTAAAAGGCACTGTCAGCATTTTGGCTATCGTGCGGGCAATCAGCGTCTTGCCCGTACCTGTAGGACCTACCATAATGATGTTTGACTTCTCAATCTCAACATCCTTGTATGCTTCCGCTCCTTTGGGAACGTCCACTCCCTGCGCCAAAGCAAGACGCTTGTAGTGGTTATAAACAGCTACGCTCAAGTATCTTTTAGCCTCGTCCTGCCCTATCACGTATTGGTCAAGAAACGTCTTAATCTGCTGGGGTTTTGGGAGTCTGTTAAGGCTGAACTCGCTGTTTGAAGACTTCGTTGCTTCTATTCTTTTGTTCTCGCTGGCTATTATCGAGTGTCCGTGTTCTATGCAGTCAAGGCAGATATATGCATCGTTCTTACCTTCAAACATTGGTAAGTCGTTGCGTCCGCAGAATGAACACGACTCTTTGCGTTTGCTCATATTTTAGTTTGCTTTCTTCCTTGTATAAACTTTGTCAATCATTCCGTATGCCAGAGCCTCTTGGGCTGTCATCCAGTAGTCGCGGTCGGCATCCTGACGTATCTTGTCTATGTCCTGGCCGCTGTGGTCGGCGATGATCTGATATAGTTCGTCTTTCAGTTTGAGAATCTCTTTGGCGGTTATCTCTATGTCGGAAGCCTGTCCTTGTATGCCACCCATCGGCTGGTGAATCATCACGCGGCTGTGGGGCAGGGCGGCACGCAGATTCTTTTCTCCTGCTACCAGCAGAATGGCTCCCATCGAAGCCGCCATACCGGTGCATATGGTACCAACGCGGCTTTGTACGAACTGCATAGTGTCGTATATGCCCAATCCTGCATATACCGAACCGCCCGGTGTGTTCAGATAAATGCTGATATCGCGTGACGAGTCCGCTGAGTCTAAGTACAGTAACTGTGCCTGTATGACATTGGCAGTATATTCATTTACTTCCGTTCCGAGGAAAATGATGCGATCCATCATCAGACGTGAGAAAACGTCCATCTGTGTCACGTTCAACTGACGCTCCTCTAAAATTGATGGGGATATATATGAGTAAGATGCTGAATCCTGCATCACTTTCTCTACGTGCATTGTGTTGAGTCCTTGACTCTTGGCAAATTTCAAAAAGTCGTTTGTCATAATTGTTATTTATTAAAAAATCCCTCTCCCCCACAAAAGGAGAAGAGGGATTTTGGTTGTTAATCTGTTAATTTAGCAATTATCTGTTTTGCTTTTTTGCTTTTCTTCTATCCTGTGCGTTTTGTATTTCGTAAGCCACATGCGGTGCAATGCACATTGACGAGTATGTACCTACCAATACACCGATGAGCAAAGCGAATACGAATCCACGGATGCTCTCGCCGCCGAAGAAGAAGATGGCGAGCAATACAACCAGTGTGGACATTGAGGTCGAGAACGTACGGCTCAGCGTCGCGTTGATGGCAGAGTTGATGTTCATACTGCGTTCACGTTTCGGATATAGCGTGTTGTATTCACGGATACGGTCGAAAATAACCACCGTATCGTTGATGGAGTAACCGATAACCGTCAGAATGGCAGCAATGAACGCTTGGTCTATCTCCATTGAGAAAGGCATCACTTTCCACAGCAGTGCGTATGCTCCCAAAACGATGATTGCATCGTGAGCCAGTGCCACTACCGCACCGGTCGAATATGCAAAGTTGCGGAAACGTATCAGAATGTACAGGAAGATACCGATCAGCGCGCAGATGATTGCCACGATAGCTGCCGAAGTGATGTCGTCAGCGATGGCGGGACCCACTTTCTGCGATTGCATGATACCGATATTCGGGTTAATCTCTGTCGATTTGAATTGTTCAAGAGTGATGCCATCGTCCAGATAAGGTTTGCAGCCCTCATAGAGCAGAGCCTCAATCTCATCGTCCAAAGTCTCGCCGTTGTCTTGAATCTTGAAGTTGGTCGATACGCGGATCTGATTGGCGTCACCGATGGTGATAACGCGCATTGACAGGTTCTCGCCTTCGGGATTCTGCGCCATAAACACATCGGTCAGCGTCTTTTCCACATCCTGTGTATTGACTGGTTGAGAGAAGCGTACAACGTAGTTGCGGCCACCGGAGAAGTCAATACCGAGGTTCAGTTTGCCGAAAATATGCGGCTCCAGACCAAGTATTGATATTGCTACAATGATACCGGAACATGTATAGAACACCTTGCGGTTCTCCACAAATTTGGCTTGTACGTTCTGCAGGAAGTTCTTCATCAGATTAGTGGTGAATGTCAATTCCTTGGCGTTCTCGCGCTGGGCGTATGACTCAAGCCACAGACGGGTCAGGAACACAGCCGTCAGGAACGATGTTACGATACCTATCATGTATGTAACAGCGAAACCTTTGATCGGGCCTGTACCGAAGATGGCGAGAATGGCACCGGTCAGGAACGATGTCACGTTGGCATCCACAATAGCACTGATAGCACCCTTGAAACCGTCTTCTATAGCCTTGCGCAACTGTTTGCCGCTACGCATTTCTTCTCGTATGCGCTCATAAATCAGCACGTTGGCATCCACTGCCATACCCATTGTCAGCACTATACCTGCGATACCCGGCAATGTCAGTACTGCCGAGAATGAGGCCAATACGCCTACCAGAAGAATTATATTGAACAGCAATGCCAAGTCAGCTATCAAACCTGGAATAACGCCGTAATAGAACAGCATATACAGCAGGATCAGCACGAAACCTAATGCGAACGACCACAAACCTGCCGTGATGGCTTCCTGACCCAACGACGGACCTACAACGTCCTCTTGAATGATGTGTGCCGGAGCGGGCATCTTACCCGACTTGAGGGTGTTAGCCAAGTCTTTTGCCTCGTCCACAGTGAAGTTACCTGTAATCTGGCTGTTGCCGCCTGCTATTTCGTTCTGTACGGTGGGGAAACTATATACGTAGCCGTCCAGAACGATGGCTACCGACTTGCCGATATTGTCTTTGGTGATACGCTGCCAGGCTTTTGCGCCTTCGGCGTTCATTGACATGCTGACGTTGGCATATACACTCAGTTGGCTGAAATCCGCACGTGCATCGGTTATCACGTCGCCTTCCAACGAAGCACGGCCGTCTCTTTGTGCTTTCAGCGCAATCAGTTGATATACGGTGTTGGCTTCATCGATGGCTTTTACTGTCCATTTCAGGCGCAAGTCGCGGGGAAGAACCTGTTTGGCTATTGTTGAAGTCAACATTTCGTTCACGCGGGCTGTGTCGGTGTAACGTACCGTACCCACTATCGGACCGCGATATGCCTGACCTGCCTGACTGATACTCGGATTCAGTATGTAGAACAGCGGATTTTGTTTCTTGTAGTTCTCTTCGACTTTTTCTTGATTGGCATCTGCTTGTGATGCACTGTCATTAGCAAGATTGAGAATGTCTGCATCTTCACTTTCAGCCTGCTGATTGTCTGTGCCTTCTATAGCGTCCGCTTGTGCTGATTCCTCTTTTGAGACCTCTTCTGTCGCTTCGTTGATACGGGCATATTCGTTGTTGATTTGTGCCAACTGGGGCAGAATCTCACTCAGTTCGTATGTCTCCCAGAATTCAAGGTTAGCACTTCCTTGCAGCAGTTTGCGCACACGCTCGGGTTCCTTGATACCAGGCAGCTCAATCAATATACGTCCGGCTTGTGCCATACGCTGGATATTGGGCTGAACCACACCAAAACGGTCAATACGGGTGCGCAGTACGTTGAATGAGTTGTCAATGGCGCCATTCACCTCTTCACGTAGTACCTTCTCCACCTCGCTGTTAGGAGTGGTGGAAGTCACCTTGTCCTTCAACTCAAAAGTCGAGAAAACACTTGCTAACTGCGCATTCGGATCCACCTCATAGAACGACTCCAGGAACAGCGACAGGAAGTCTGCATCGCTTGAACGTTGCTTCTGCACAGCCTTGTCCATTGCAAGGTTGAAGTTCTCTGTTGTGTTGTAATCACTTAACGCACGGATAATGTCAGGTACCGACACCTCCATTATTACGTTCATTCCGCCCTTCAAGTCCAAACCTAAGTTCAGTTGTTTCTCACGGCACTCTTTGAGCGTGTACCCGAACCATACTTTTTGCGTAGATATCGAATCTACATAGAAATACTCTTTGGTTGCATCGCCGTCGGCATACTCTTTTGCCTGCTTGTCGTAGTGGGCAACTACTATGCTGAACGACAAATAAAACGCGCAAATAAGCGCTAACAGTACAGCCAAAGTCTTAACAAGTCCTTTGTTTTGCATAATGTTTTATTGTGTTTTATAAGTTATTTCGTTTTGATTACCAAGACCTCTTTTCCCAAAAAGCCTCAAAAAAGCGGGCAAAGATACACCTTTTTTTCGTATCTGACAAAAACCAATCAACTTTTTTTGATTTTCCTGCACTTTTTGTCGCTTTCCTTACCTTTCCTTACCTTTCTTACGCTCCTTTGTTGCCTCTTTTTATACTTTTGTCACGACTATAAAACTATCAGTTATATTCTTTTTTCATCTTCCGCTATGCACCTCACTCTACTTTCGCCTGCGAAGAACTTGGAAACCGCCAAAGCCGCGATTCAGGCGGGTGCCGATGCTGTATATATAGGCGCGTCCGCTTTTGGTGCGCGTCAGGCGGCGGGCAACAGCACGGAGGACATCGCCGCGCTTGTGCGCTATGCCCGTCCGTATGGCGTGCAAGTATTAGTGACGCTCAACACGCTGCTCAAGGACAACGAACTGCCGCAGGCCGTGCAACTTGCTTGGCAACTCTATGAGGCGGGCGTGGATGCACTCATTATTCAGGACTTGCAACTGCTCAGTCAGAACCTTCCGCCTATACGGCTGCACGCCTCCACCCAGTGCGACAACCGCACGCCCGAACAGGTTGTCCGGCTGCAGCTGATGGGCTTCCGCCGTGCCGTTCTTGCGCGCGAACTGTCTGTAGAGGAAATCAAGGCTATCCGTGAGGCGACGCTGGCGGACAATCCCGATAGTCCGATTGAGTTGGAGGCGTTCGTTCATGGCGCGCTGTGCGTCTGCTATTCGGGACGATGTTATATGTCCGAGCGGCTGATGAACCGCTCCGCCAACCGTGGCGAGTGCGCGCAGATGTGCCGTATGGCTTACGACCTGTTGGACGCGCAAGGGAACGAGATCCGCGATGACAGCGGCCGCCCTGTTCACCAGCGGTACGTGCTGTCGCTCAAGGATATGGACCGCTCGGCATACCTGGAGGAACTGATTGCGGCGGGTGTCACCACCTTCAAGATTGAGGGACGGCTCAAGAACAGCGACTATGTGACCAATGTGGTGGCGTACTACCGGCAGAAACTGGACGGGATAATTCGTAGCACACCTTCTTTGCAAGGGACAGCGAATCATGTCTTTTCCTATTCGTTCACGCCTGACCCGTCCCGCACGTTCCACCGATCGCAGACCGACTGTTTCCTGCACGGCCGCACACCCGCAATGGCTGACTGGCAGTCACCCAAATCGACAGGCCGATTCATTGGCACGTACCTGCGCACGGAAGGCAACCGGCTGGTGCTCCGTCTGCTGCCCGGTATCGTCCTTCACCCGGGCGACGGGGTGGGGTACGGCAACGAGGGCTTTTATATCAACGCGGTGGAGGGCGGCCGTGTCCTGCCCAACCACCCAGTGCATCTGACTCCAAGACAGCCTCTGACGCGCAATTTTGACAAGGCGTTCACTGACTCGCTGCACGCCGAGCGGCATGTCCCCGTCCGTATCGCTCTGACCGAAGCGACTGACGGGTTCCGCCTTCGTATGGAAACGGTTTCCTCTCCAGCCCTGTATGCGGTCAGAGATTTCGCTTATCCTCACCAGACGGCGGACAACGTGGAAATGGCTTTTGACAACCAACGGCGGCAGCTATCTAAACTCGGTGGCACGCCATACGTCTGTTCGGATATCAG
>JAIKXR010000143.1 GCA_024683975.1 Paludibacteraceae bacterium | reverse complement strand
TCTATCTCTACCAGCACAGCATTGTCCTTGCTTACCTCGACTGTCATCAGCACGTAGGGAGTACCCTCTAACAACCTCCCTGCCATCTCACGGATAATATGTTCTTGTATCATATAATATGTGTGTTTTCTATAACGTGGGGGAACCGTGAACCGGCTCCCCCATTCAATCCGCCGCAAAAGTACTGCTTTTTTTTGATTTTCCAATACTTTTCGTTATTTTTTGTTATTTTCCCGTATTTTGTCTCTCATTTTTCTTGCTTTTTCTTCCTTCCGTTCTATGGTACGCAGGCAATGCTTGCTGATAAAGAGAATTGCCCGCGCCGGAACGCGGCAGGCTTGTCTTCCCTTTTTGCTTATCGGGTGAGTAATATGGTTGTGGCCTTCGGAGGAAAAATCACAACGGTCTTGTGGTAATAAGATTATACTGTTACTTTTGCGCGTTGAAAACACTTTGCGCCTGTGAAACGCATTTATGTACTTATAGTAGTCTGTACTTTGGCAGCAAGCATCAATGCAGAGACCAAAGACAATATATCCAATCATCGTAGCGAAATAAGAATAGGGTGGGGCGACCAACTGTTCGAGAGTCTCGTATGGCATAACCCTGCGTATATAGTGCGTACAATGCCGGACACTTATTATCAAGTGTACAATGAAAATTACTCATATGACCAACACTTATGGATTGAATACCAATGGCGTTTTACATCGTGGTTCGCTTTTGGCGGAATGGTGGATGTGAGTGATGTACGCTGGGACGAGGTGACACGCAACGGTCAAGGCATCGTCACGCAAACAAGCAAGGGACATTTTTTCTATAACATAGTATTCGCTCCGACAATGCGTTTTACCTACTTTTTTCATCCAAATGTCAATCTGTATTCTGCTCTTGGTGGCGGAATAGGTGTCAATGGCGGATCGGAGATGAATATAAAAGGGCAGAAAACAGACATAGGTGCTGCGGTCAATATAACATTGTTAGGAATGAGCGTTAATGCCGGCAGGTGGTTCTGCAGTGTGGATATAGGCGGACTGTACTCACTCAAAGACATGAACACCATCTTTCTGGCATCATCAAGAATGATAAATGTAGGTATGGGTATAAGGTTTTAGAATCAAATGTGGAAACAACCAACAATATTAGGGAGCGGGCGATGAGAAAAGTTACTGGACATATTCTGTATTGTTTGGCGGTTGCGTTGTTGCTGCCATCGTGTGGTTTTAAACAAGTCGATTATGTTGATTTTGCAGACATAGCCGCGGCCCAAGGGATGACTTTCAGGGTCATAGGTCAGCGTGAGACGGACTTGTACGAAGGTCTGCCCCATGATACATATTTGCCTGATGGACATAGTGTATGTGATATGACAGAAACAGAACCGGCACCGTCACGTACACAAAGACAAACTACAAGTACGACATCAGCGGCATTGATTCAGAATATGCTCCAATATGGCAACCAGAACCGGGTCACTGAGATTGCCGGCACTTATCCGAGTACGGATGTGCAAGGTCAGCCGATAGTGCTGTCAGGCAAAGTGATGCTGCCGCAAGGTAAGCGTCCCAAGCGTATGATTGTAGTCAGTCACTACACCATAGGTTCAAATGCAGAGGCTCCAAGCAACTGTTTCCCGTTAGAGGGAGTGCTGGTCAAGTTAGGCTACGGTCTGATTATTCCTGACTACATAGGTTATGGTGTGACAGTTGATAAGGTTCACCCTTACTTGGTTATGAATGTTACTGCGCACAATGTGCTGGATATGTACCTTGCCGTCCGCCCGTGGCTCAAAGCGGTCGGAATGGAGCCGCTCGAAAATGATATTTACCTTATGGGATATAGCCAGGGCGGTGCTACAACAATGGCTGTGCAATATCTCATAGAAAATGAACACTATGATGACAGCACCCCGGATTATGTGTCTATTCATCGGGTTTTTGCCGGTGGCGGTCCGTATGATGTCAAGGCTACCTACGAGCGATTTGTCAATAGCGACATGACAGAATATCCTGTTGCCGTTCCGATGGTATTGCAAGGTATGATCAATGGTAACAACCTCAATATTCGCACTACTGACATAATGCAGCAGTGGTTGTACAATCGTATGGACGAGTGGATAAACAGCAAGCGATACACAACAACGCAAATAAACAAACTTATCAATACTCATATAACTCACGAGTTGCTGACACAGGAAGGTATGGATCAGAAGTCGGACAATGTGGCGGAACTATACAAGGCCATGACCGAAAATTCTATAGTGTCATACGACTGGGTTCCTTATGCACCTGTATATATGCTTCACTCGATGGATGATGAAGTCGTTTCCTACACTAATGCCACCAATGCCAAGTCTAAATGGAAGGAGGCTAATATAACATACAATTTCGGTCACTACGGCGGACACATCAAGACCTGCCTTCGATTTATCTATACTGTTCAGCAGCTCCTCATACAGGAAGAGGAAGAAAGGAAATCGTATGAATAACTTACGCTTCATTTTGATTTCCATGCTCCTGATTATACTGGCTGCATGTAAAACCGATGTAACATGGGAGGTGGAAGACATAACTGTCAATATGTCCGTTGAAACTGTGTCTGCGGGATTTGTAGAATGTCATTTCTCGACCAACAAAGATGCCTACTATTTCATTTCTTGTGAGCCAATAGATACAACCTACGATCCGACAGCCTATCCAAAGCAGTTTATGACTCTTGCTCTCGATTCGGCCTATGCCGAGTATCTTATGTGGCGTAGCTATGAATTGCGAATGGGTGAGTTTAATGTGGCGCCGTTCGCTTCACATGTGCTGCAATATGGCAACGTGGAACATTTCTTCACACAACTTCGCCCTGATACCGACTATTGGGTTTATGCTTTTGTGGTCAATCCTGACAACCTGAAACCCTATGGCAAACTGTATTTGCAGACAGTCCACACAGCCAAGCAAAGCACAGTTCCTATCAAGTTTGAGTATAGAGTCAAAGGCTACTGGGACTATCTCTATCCTGTGGACGAGAACGGACATATCAATTCGCGTTATCCCTATGTTGCCACCACTCGCGACAGTCTTGAAATTGCATACGAACAGAAAACACCGGAAGACTATTTCAATCCATGGCTGGAGGATATGGTGGCATATGCTTATGAAGACATTATCTATTTTGGTGTTCATGCCATTTGCAACGATTCTTATCATCGTTCATATCTCACCTTTATGCCTGACCATACCTATTATACTATTTTGGCAGCTTTAGACGGTGGGGTAGGCAAACGAGTGATATACAAGTTCCATTGGACTGGCGAAGACACCAATATCTATCTTCGTGAGGACGATGCTTACGCAGTGGAAACAGGGACAATGCTTTCTCCGGTAAGATAGACTGGCTTGTATAAAATTAGAATAAGGCGAAAATCTGACAATGAGAAAGTAACCGTAATCTCTATCATGACAGAAGGTTATCAGTGCGAGTATCTTTCTGTCTGTTTTTTTATTACCTGCGTATTAATTCGCGGCACTTTCGTCTGTTGTAGCGGCTGTTAGCCGCGTTTTTCCTTCGTAAATTGCGTCTACATGAAAGCCCGGTGGACTTTTATGGTTGCAGAATATTGGGCGGATATTCGGACATCGGCTCTCGGAGCCGCCTGTAAAGACATTGCCTTTCTTCTTTTTAACGTGAGTCCGTCATAAGAAATAATCTGAAATACAGCAAAAAAATAAAGAAAAAACACATCTCTTTGTCAATCCGAAGAGATGCATTACTTTTGTCGCACTAAATATCTGTTAATATGAACTTGATTCTGATTGCCGAGGAAGGCGAAAGAAAACTTATTGAAAAGTACCTGCCCGACTGCCGCTGGGATGTCCTTGTCACCGGCGTGGGCGCGGTCAATGTCATCCGCTCGCTGCGCGACCTGCCACGCGACACGCGCATTCTCAATATCGGTTATGCAGGCAGTGCTGATTTTGAGATTGGCACGCTCGTCGAAGTTTCCGAAGTGCGCCTCAACCACCCTAACTGTCAGTACGAAGAACCGGTACAGACGCTCTCCCCATGCGACCTCAATTCACTTGACCAAGCATCCCAAACCGCTTCGCTCTTCCCCATTGCTGACCGCCGGGCTGTCTGCTATACCAATTCCGATTTCGTCTTGCAGTCTGATTACAAGGACTGTGTGTTCGATATGGAACTTGCCTACATCGCCGCTATGGGGTTTGAACGCGTCTCAGCTCTCAAAGTGGTCAGCGACAACCTTTCGCTCCATGCCTACCATCAAGTCACTCAAGGTGTTTCCTGAATGAGTCACACTATACTCTTTATCGCGGCTATCAGATTGGCCGCCACTTTTTCGTCCCTGAACTTATCTGCTTGCTCATAACCCTTTTGGCGCATCCGCTTTCTCAATCCTCTGTCAGTCAATATCTTCCTTAACTGTTCCCCAATCTCTTTCGTATCCGTTGGATTGGCGTACAACGCTGCCTCGCCGCCGGTCTCTTTGAAACAGCTGCCTGTCGATGTCAGCACCGGAGTCCCCACGCACATAGCCTCCAATATAGGGATGCCGAAACCTTCAAATACACTCGGATAGCACAGCACCTCCGCACCGGCATACAACGCCGGAAAATCCGCAAAACTGACCTCATGCCGCAACAGCAATTTCACGCCGGACCTCTCTGCTTCCTGTGCGCACTTATCTGCGTATGACGACCTTCCGCCTATCGCCACCAACGGCAGTTCAATCTTTGCCTCACCCATCGCCCGCACTAACTGAAGCAGGTTCTTCCGTGGCTCTATCGCGCCTACATCAAGCACATACCTTTCTGGCAAAGCATATTTAGTGCAGACTTCTGATGCTTGGCGTGAAACATTCTCTTTGTCCTCCACCGGCAGACAGTTAACTGCTCCGACCTTTGCCGCATATTCCCGAAAGATATTGCTGCAACCCTGATACACAACCCTTGTCTTCTTCTCGTCCGCCCCAAAAAACTCAATCAGATCCCGTTTGGTCTGCTCCGATATGGCTATTATCAAGTCCGCTGCATCGCACGCATACTGCACTTTACGGGCAAAAAGCCGCCTGTAGGTCGCGCTGTACAATTCAGGATATCGCATAAATATCGCATCGTGCATCGTCACTACCACCTTGCATCCTGTCTTCCGTATTCCTATCGGCACCTCACCCGACAGTCCCCAGTAGATAGTGTTCTTCGCCTTTCCCGGTGTTTTCAAAATATCTCTTGTGCATCCGTAACTTCTCCACAATGAAGGCATTGTCTTCCATATTCCCGATGGGATGACCAACTTCGCGTCATCCTTCCTCACCCACGGATAATCTTCCGGAAAAACCTTGTCAATTTTCGGACTGAACAGAATATACTCATTGTCAGGAGCATATGTAGTCATCAGCCGCACTGCGTCGCGGCTGTAATTGCCCAAGCCTCGCTTGTTGAGAAAAGCCCTCTTAGCGTCAAAATATATAGTACTCATCGCCTATTTGCCTTTCATTCTCTCCAAATCAACCCTTTGCATATACATCCCGTATTTCTTCATCTCTTTCGCCTTTTCGGGATAGTTGCTCTTTACATCTGCTTCATTACCGATCTTGTACATTCTTTCCTGTTTGCTGTTCACCCCGTAGCACCACAGCCACTTGCCGTCACTCACGCCTAAATGTTCATTGCTCACAAAAGTTGCGTATTTCCTCTGTCCACGCAACAAATCTATCCCAATGCCGTCATTTTCATATTCAATACCAAGCATTGACAGCACAGTCGGAAATATATCGGTTTGAGACACGGGACTTTCCACCCGCTGTGGCTCAATCTCCGCACCCGCAAAAAAGATTGGGATACTGTTCAGTGCAGGATTCATCTCGTAATCTGATTGCAGCGGCGCACCGTGATCAGCACTCAATATGAACAGCGTGTTCTTTCCCCAACCCGTCTTTTTCGCGCTCTCCATAAAATGCCGCACTGCATCGTCCGCGTAGGCGATTATTCTCTCCTCATCGTTCTTTCCGCGTCCCATAAACGCCTCTGGTACAACGTATGGAGTATGGTTGCTTACAGTCAGAAATGTGGCAAAAAACGGCTCCGTTTCTTCGTTCAGTTTCTCTATCCCCCATCTGAACATATAGTCGTCTGGTACTCCGAAATTATTCACAACAGCTTCGCTGTCATAATCATAGAGCGAGTAAATGGTGGTTATTCCGTTCTCCCGCCAAAAACTGTTCATGTTATCATACTGCGGATTTCCGGTCACAAACGCAATGTTATTATAACCTGTCTCTTGCAGGTAATATGGCAAACCCCTGTAATGTCTGGCATCTACGTCCATCATCGAACGCGCAAAATTAGGCAGATAGCCGTATTGGGACGCCACTATGCCGTTGTTGGTATGGATACCGGCGGAAAAGGCGTTGCTGCAATAGATACTGCTGTCTCTCAGTCCGCGCAGGTATGGTGTCAGATACTGTCCTGCGTACTCACGCTCCAAGTTCTCACTCGTCATCGATTCCATCAGCACCAATACCACATTCGCTTTGTTTATCCGCCTCTCAAACTTTATACACCCTCCGCTCTCACCGTAACCTGACTCCTCTCTTACATACTTCTCCGCTTCCTGTAGGTCTATTGACGTGAGAAAATCGGGTATAGCATTCTTGTCCCCGTTCTCTGCTGTCTTTATTATATTGAATATGGGATTCACTCCCAATTTGTTATAAAGTGGCTTGTCACAAAAATATGCAAAACTCACCTTCAGCGGATACCTCTGCAAACTCCCCCTCATACCTGCAAAAACCGCCCCGTACAACAATATACATACCACGCTGCTAATCACATATTTGCCTGCCGTAAGTTCATTTCCGTAACCGGTGTTTTCCTGCAAGCCGCTGTCTTTCTTACGGGTTGCCCGTCTTGTCATCCTTATCAACGCCAACTCAAAAATTGTTGTCATCGCCGCTGCTATGCCAAAGAACAGCAGGTTGGTCTTGTCTTGCAGCACCATTCCTGCTGTGTCTTGCGCAAAACCAAACCACTCCGTAACTTGATAATTAAGGTGGTTGTCAAAGAAGTGAAAATACCTCGCGTTAGCCGTTTCAACCACTATCACCAACCCGTACACCACACCTTCAACCCACGCAATCACTCTCTTACAACCCGCTATTATTCGCTCGCCGTTCGCCCTCTTCATAACGCTCATTGTCACTGTTGTCAGCACCACCACGGGTAATGATTGCACGTAACAGACAATCAGGTTGTCAAACTTAACGCCTATCAACAGCGACCTCAACAGCAGCCCCCATTCAATCCCGGCAGTAGGCATATTAGTCCATAGCAGTACCAGTCTGCACGCACTCATCATCGCTAACGCTAATAAGTGCAATTCTGCCAAGTACTTGATACTCTGCCACAACTGTCCTGACTCTCTTCTCATAATGCCTCAATCTCCTCCATTATGCGTTGCACCATAGCACGCGCCATCCGCTCCGTTCTTTCCAACGACTCACCTGTGTCATTGGCTGACGAACCTCTCCTGACCGTTTTATTAGCCTTGGCATCTATCACCACCGTATCTCTCTCGCGTATCAATCCATAGCCGTCATTATATGCAAAAAAAGCAAATTGCGGAACTCCGTTATCCAGAGCGTCCTTCCCGAATACAAACTCCTTCGTTTCCAATCCCATCTGGCCTAACAAGGTAGGAACAATGTCCGCTTGCGAGCATAACCGGCTCACCTCCTGTGGCTGTTCAATCGCACCGCCTGACCACAAAGAAACAATCCTGAACCTTTCGGTGTTTGTAATCTGCAATCCTTCAGGATAAGGGAAACCGTGATCCCCGGCCATCACCACCAAAGTGCTGTCCCACTCTTCAGATGCACGCAATCCGTCTATAAAAGCACCGATACAACTGTCTGTATAGGAAATCGAATTCAAATATGGGTTGGCCAGACGGTTCATAGGCACATCAAATGGCTCGTGACTGCTCAGCGTCAGAATAACATCCAAATGTTTCAGCGTATCCTCCTCATATCTCTTTGCAATCTCTCTGCCAGCGTAAGGTAACAATATATGGTCCGGCACACCCCACTTGCTGATTCTTTCACTGAGGGCAAAATCCCTGTCACTGACCCGCTCGTCATAACCGCCCGAAATCAAGTACGAACGCATATTCGTAAAGTCCTCATCACCGCCGTAATAGAAATGTACATCATAACCCTCTTGTTTGAGGATATTCCCTATATTGGGCAGATTATCCGACTTATACGGCACGGTCATAAGCGAACTCGTTGGCTGACCGGGAAAACCGCTCAATATCTCCACCACCCCCCTGTCCGTTCTGTAACTACCTGCATACATGTGGCTGAACCACACACCTGTCTTGCTCAATTCCTGCAACCTCGGCATCGCCTCCCAACCGTTCTGAGAAAAACTCTCTAATATAATCATTACTATATGTGGCCTTCTTGTCCGTAAAACCATCTGTCTGTCAACCGGCAAACTGTCTCTCCCCATCAATTCGTCCACCGTCCCCTTCGCATCCTCTGTGGGCATATAGGTGTATTTGCCCACATCAAAAGTGTTCTCGCCCATTGACTCCGCTATATTGAAAAGCGGATTGATGGCTGCTATATTCAACATCTGGTTGTCAGAAAAATACACCCTTCCCGTGTTCATCGTACTCACCGTCACACTCCCCCTCACAGGCAGAATCAACCCGCCCGTCATCAGAACCAGCACAGCTGTACTCAACCATTGTTGCTTTCTGTTAGGCATCATCTCCCTTACATCGCGCCATATATATTTGTCATAGATGTTCCACCACAGTGCAAGCAGCACAAAGAACGCCATCACACCTGCAACCCACATCCACCACGGCGCACAAGCCAGCATCTCTGCCGGTGAGCGCATAAAGACAAAAATATTCTTATCCCAGTGATAACCCCAAGCCGCGAAAGTGCCGTTATCGCCCAGCATAACCAATAACCCCGCCATCAGCACCACTACCGTCAGTACGTATGTCGCTGTTCGCATCAAACGCTGACGGCACCAGCAACCCGCTGACAATATCAAACCCAAGGGAATCATCACGTAACTTGCCACACTCAAGTCCAAAGGCAATGCATGGTACATAACCCGCCAGTAGTCCGCAAAACTGATGTCGCCCATCAACTTGTGTTGCCATACCATAAATACAGGTTTCTGTACAACAAAAAAGACAAGCCAGTAAAGGTAGTGTCTGAAAAACAATATGACCTTCTGTCGTAGCATCAAATAAAATGTTGTTTACAGCCCTATTGTCAAAGTGCTTAACAATCCCACAGGTATATCCATTATCATGGTTGCCCTCTTTGCGTATGGTATATCCTGCACAAACCCCATTTCCGCAAGGTCGTGACAGAAATCCCACATATTATAGCACTCCACATTCAGTTTCATCGGCACGCTGCCAGCCGTCCACTGGCCCTGTATGTGCCAGTCTATATTATACTTTGCGCAATGTCGCTTGCCAAAATGTCCGTCTGTCGGGTTGGTTCCACGCGAGTCGAAGGGCAATACAGCCACCTGCCCGTTCCGTTCATAGTACTGCCAGTCCGTAATAGGTTTGCCGTCAGTCCATTTAAGCGTCACACCTGTCTGCACCCATTGGCATATATTGTACCCTACATATATTCTGCAAACATACCCCTTGTCCAGATCGTGCCTGCCCACGCCACTGTACGTGCCCTCCTGATTTGTCACCACATTCTGTGTGTTCGGATTGGCTGTCGTTTCGCTCAGCATTCCCACAGTATTGGATGTAGGACCGTTACCCAACCCGCTGTAGCCTGCCGCCTGCATCGACTGCCACGACAGACTGAACAGCACCTTCCTGCCGTAGTAACTGTACCTCGTCAGTTGGGAGAAGTAATATGGGGCATTCATCAGCCAGTTGCTGCCAAATCCGTCTGTATATCCGACCTCATACTCTTTATCCCCTTCCGATGGATAAAAAACGTCGATACCTCCTTGATTGTCAAATGTCCCGTTGCTCTCTGCACCGCCCACGTATCTCGTGTGCCATACGTTAAAATACCTCCTGTAACTCTGCTGGAGAGTAATCTCGTGCCGCCCGAATCTGAAGTGTATGGGTACGTTCAGTTGGGCATAACTCGTCTGCTGCAACCCTTTCTTGTAGTGGTGGTGTTTGCCGCCGGTTGTCTGACCGTTCATGCTTGTGTGCGACAGACTTGTGTTATCCGCCGGAACAATCGTACCGTTCAAGTAGTCGTCAGAGAAGTAACGCAGATAATCCATCGTATATGGCAACCGCTCGTGACTCAACTCAACCGACATGTCAAACCATTTGCACGGATGTATGTCAAAATCCACTCCCGCCTGCCAGTTGGCACTCACCTTGCTCTTACCGCGTATCAGCATTCCGTCCAATGTCAGGTCCAGATGACCCTGTATGTCCGCTTTCCCGCTTAAAGCATAATGTGCGTCCAACCCGATAGTGTTTTCTAACAGTCCGCCCGTAAAAGACCTGCTCTCCCACTCGTATCGATAGAGTGGAGTAGCCGTTTCTGTCCCGCTTCCTGCTTTGTAATCAGTAGGTTTCTGTATGTAAACAAGATTGGAAAAACTGCCTGTCTCAGGCGAGAAATGCACAAGCGAATTGTATGCATCCGCATGCACATTGAGCCACCGCAACACCGGCTGCTTGTAATTGACAGCCCAATTCAGTGCATGGGTTTTGCCGTCCGGAACCCACGGATAAAAACTCTCACCGTCCTGATCCAGCACATTCTTGCTGAACTCCTTATTATGGTGGTGTATAACATCCGTCCCCCAGTTTAATCCCGTTGTCAGCCACTCGCGCTTCAGGTAAACCATACCCGAATAGTTTTTGTGGTCGTACACCTCGTCGTAATTATACAGATACTCGCTTCCTCCGTCTTGCCTGCCCGAAACATTCATTCTGTACCCCAGACGCAAATCTTTCAGTGGAAAAACGCCATCTGCCTGAACTTTGTAATAGTCAGCGCGATAAAAAGGTTCGTCTGTTATCAGACCCGATACATCCTCCCTTGTCAACAACCGCTGGCCGTATGCTGCATATATATGTTGTTCATATTCATTGCCATCCCTGTCCTTGAATGTGTACGCCGCATCCACCTGCCCGGCACCTCGTTGATGTCTTCGCGCACTGATATGTTTATACGTGTCTGCGCTCTCCATCGGTGAGCGGTGGGTGATATTGAATATATTGGCGGTACCCGCCATCGGCTCTCCGTTACCCAACTGGCCGAAATTATATGTCGCCTGCACATAGTTCCTTGTCTCGTCTCCCGATCCGGTGAAATATACTTGTCCCGTTGCAGTGTTCATCCGTATATTATAATGCTGCATATTAGGTATATACAGCGTACTCCCTGACTGAAACAAATCGTCTGTCCTCATTCCGTCTATATAGTACCTGTTAGCCGTAAACGGCAGTCCCTCGATGCCTATGGTCAGCCGTTCAGGTATCCACCACTGACCATAGGTTGTCGTTTCCGCTATTGTATGGTCGTTATATGCCTCCAAGTAATACACCAGGTCCGGACGGTGATACCAGTCCCTGAAAAAAGCGGCACTCACAGAGTCACCCGATGCCCGCCACGGAATCGAATCACCCCACGCGGTCAGAGTGAACAAACAGACTATAACGGTAAATGCCTTCCTCATTTCGCTTCTCTTTTCTTCAGTATGTCAAAGTTGTACGCCAGCCCGATACGCAACTGGTGGAAAGGATAGTCCCGTATGCCCCACTGATACCTCACGAACGGCTCGAATCCGCGTATATGCCCCGTCAGTTGCGTCTTCAGTGTCATCGGACGGTCGCCGTGGTCCTCCCAGCCGATATATCCCCCGTAGGTCGTCCGCAATGACAGGGCGGATTGTGATGTCAGGTTGTGTCTTACAAGCAGTTGTACGCCGTACATCACGGCATCGTTCTGTCGTGCGCTGTTTGTCTGCCAGCACAAAAATCCGCCCGAAACGCTCAGACGCATTTCCCACGGTTTGTCACCGGATGAAGACTCTTCCCCGAAACGGAAAGACTTGCCTATTGCTGCATCAAACCAGTAACCCGGGTCATCAAAATGCCGCGCCTGACCGAACTGGCCGCCGCTTGCCGTTTTTATACCGGCTCTTATGGCGATGTCGGGAGTGTACCGCTTTGCCCGTAGCACTTGTATGTCTGTGGATATATACACATCTCCTGCACCCGCACCGCGTATCACCGCCGTATCTTGCAAACGGCAAGTCCGTTGCCGCTCCGGGGTCATCTCATACCATTCATATACAGGCATCCATACGTTCAGATTGACCCTGTCCGTGAACAGCGGTATGTCTGTCCGCGCAAACAAGTCAGCCGTTTTGTCTCCTTCTTTGCCCCAGTAGCCGTCACCTGACACCTCCAACCGGAGCGTACTGCTCGGCCGTCCGTCGGACATATCCGGGACAGGCAATGCGTTAGGACCAAAATACAAGGGAGCAATCCCCGTAGGATTACCCCCTAACTTAGGCTCTTCTATTGGCACCTCGCCATATACCCCTGTACTCATCACCACCCACACAATGCCAATCAGCACCCTGTGGGTATGCAGGTTTCCGGCCTGTTGTAAAAAAGTATATATAGCGCCTCGTCCCACCTATCCGAATATGTTCTTGAAGAAGTTCTTCTTGTCCGCACTGCCGGGTACAATGTTCGGACTCTTTTGCAACTGCGCGATCAACTCTTTCTCGCTCTTGCTCAAGTTCTCAGGTATATAGACACCCACATTGATAAGCAGGTCGCCTGTGCCGTACTGGCGTGCATACTCGTCTATTATCGGAAGTCCTTTGCCGCGCATTCTCAATACCTTCCCGGGCTGTGTACCCGGAGTGATGGTTATCTTTGCGTCGCCTTGCAGGGTGGGGATTTTCACTTGTCCGCCCAGAATAGCCGTCGGCATATCAAGCAGCAGGTTATAAACGAGGTCATTCCCTTCGCGCTGCAGTTCCTTGTGTTCCTCTTCTTCTACAAGTACGAGCAGGTCGCCCGGAACCCCGCCGTGGGGGGCGGCGTTCCCCTTACCCTGCATAGGAATCTGCATTCCGCCTGTCACACCCGCCGGTATATGTATGTTGATTATCTCCTCGTCTCTTACCACGCCCTCGCCGCCGCAGTAGGTGCATTTGTTGCGAATCACCTTGCCCTCGCCGTGGCAGGTGGGACATGCGTCTTGTACCTGCATCATTCCGAAAATGCCGCGTTGGGTGTGAACCACACGCCCCGAACCCTTGCAAGTCGGACATGTCTCGCCGCCCTTGCCGTCGGCCGAACCGGTACCGCTGCAATGGGAGCAGGGGACCATCTTCCTTACCTTGATTTTCTTGTCCACGCCTGTGGCTATCTCCTCAAGCGTCAGCCTCACTTTCACTCTCAAATCGCTGCCACGCTGGACACGCGCACCTCTGTTCCCGCCGAAGAAGGACGAGAAATGACCTCCGTTAAACTCGAATCCGGCATCTGCGAACAAGTCACCGAAACGCGAGAATATGTCCTCCATGCTGAACCCGCCTGGTGAGAATCCGCCTTGTCCGCCCATTCCGGCAAAACCGAACTGGTCGTAACGCTGCCTTTTTTGCGGGTCGCTCAGCACCTCGTATGCCTCGGCGGCCTCCTTGAACTTCTCCTCCGCCTCCTTGTCGCCCGGATTTTTGTCCGGATGATACTGGATGGCTTTCTTGCGGTAAGCCTTCTTTATGTCGTCTGCCGTGGCTGTCTTGTCCACGCCAAGAACCTCGTAGTAATCTCTCTTTTCTGCCATAGCCGTTCCTCCTTTCTTTACGCGCCTACCACTACCTTTGCGTAGCGTATCACTTTGTCGCCTAATTTATATCCTTTCTGCGTGCAGTCTATTATCTTGTCTTTCTTGTCCTCACCCATTTCTATTGTCGTTATAGCCTCATGCTCGTCCGTTGAAAAATCTTTGCCTTCTGTCTCTATGACTGTTACATTATGCAGCTGCAGGAATGTCATGAACTTCTGATATATAAGCCTTACGCCCTCAGCCAGTGTCTCCTGCTGCCCCTCGCCTGTGGCTTTCTCTATTGCGTCAATGGCGCGCTCAAAATCGTCTATCAGAGGCAGCATATCCCTGAATATGTCTTCACCGGCTGCCTCCCTTATGTCCGTTTTCTCCCTGTTGGTCCTGCGGCGGAAATTCTCAAACTCTGCCATCAGTCTCAGTTTGGTGTCCTCTAACGCAGTCACTTTCTCTGTCAGTTCCTGTATTTTTTCGGCATCGCTTGCCTCTTCCGTAGTGGTCACTTCCTCTGCTGTCTCTGCCTCTTTTTCAGCCGTTTCAACAGACTCTGTTTCCATCGTTGCCTGCTGCTTCTGTTCTTCTTTATTGTGTTTGCTCATGGTTGTGTTGTTTTCTGTTTGTTTTGCAGACTCTTGTCGCCTGCCGTTTTGTATGTTACACTTTTTATGCCATTTGTCACCATTCTGCCATTTTGGCAGATTTTGCGCAAAAAACGCGCAAATATAAGCCATCCTCTTTATTCATGCAAATTTCTGACAACTGAAAATTTCATCCCCCCACATCACACATAAAACATCACACACTACCCATCACACACTACCCATCACACACTACCCATCACCCATCACCCATCACCCATCACTCATCACACACTACCCATCACACACTACCCATCACACACTACCCATCACCCATCACTCATCACCCATCACTCATCACACATCCTCGCTGTCTGTATGCTGTTTTGAGCGGGTGATTACCGGGTGATTACCTGGTGATTTGCGGGTCGTTCAGCAGACCGCACCGAAGGATCATGATACCTTGACCATACTCTCGCCGTTGGAGCGGTTGTAATTGCTTGTATGACAGCCCCTGTCACATGTTATGGTGGCGAGCGCATCACGTATCTGGAGCAATAAGAACTGTTGATGAACATTGATGACTAATTGCTGACCAAAATAATTCGTGGTTAATTTATGCTTAATTCGTGTAAGGAGGGTTCTGCCGATATCAAAAAAATGTTTTTCTTAAGAATGTCTTGCGTTTGGCACTTAAATGCATTATCTTTGCGCGCTGTTTGTACAACGCGCTGTGTGTTGTGCGATGAGTGTCTTGTCTTGTTTTTTTGAAACAAATAATGAACAAAAATATAAATGATTATGAAAAAACTTTTCTTTCTCGTATGCTTGATGTCGTTGCAGACGCTCTTTGCTGCAACGAACGAGTATTACGCAGTCATTAACGGCGACAGGATGACCATCTACTACGATGACCAGATGACCGCCAGAGGCGGCACAACCTACTGGTGGAACTGGTCTGACGCGGAAAAGGAGGCGGTCGTCACCGCGGAGATTCACTCTTCCTTCACCGACAACGCCGCCGAACCGACGGATATGAGTAATTGGTTCGACGGATTCACGAACATGAAGAGCATCGACGGGCTTGACATGATTAACACCGCGAAGGTGACAACCATGTATGACCTGTTCAATGATTGCGCGTCGCTTGAAAGCATCGACCTTTCAAACTTCTCCACCGGCAATGTCACCAACATGAACAGCTTGTTCTACAACTGTATGGCACTGACCTCGCTGGACGTCAGCAGCTTCAATACGTCTAAAGTCACGGACATGTCATATATGTTCCAATATTGTGAAGTACTGCGTGAACTGGATCTCTCTAACTTTGACACAAAGAACGTAACCGATATGCGCAGCATGTTCAGTTGTATGTATGAGATGAAACACCTTGATCTCTCGCACTTCGAAACGTACAATGTGACAGACATGTCCAAAATGTTCGCATATTCCGACTTCCGCGATCTGAACCTGACCTCGTTCAACACGGACAACGTAACCGAAATGGAGGGAATGTTTAAAGATTGCCAGTATTTGGAATCTTTGGATTTGAGTACTTTCGGCACAGCCAATGTGACGAATTTCACACAGATGTTCTATGATTGCTATGCTCTGACCACATTGGATTTGTCCGGGTTCGACACGGGCAAGGCAACCGACATGGAAGAAATGTTCTACAATTGCATAAACCTCCATACATTGTATATCGACAACTTCACAACTTCTGTCCTGACCACGGCAGAGCAGATGTTCTCCTACTGCTCCAGTTTGGAGCGCATATATTGCGACTTCGGATGGAGTTCCGGCACCTTCGACTCCGACAACATGTTCTACGGTTGCGACGAATTAAAGGGGTACAAAGGCACGAAATATGACGAGGGGTATACCGACAAGCAGTGGGCGCGTCCCGACGATGGAACACCGGGCAGCGAAGGCTATTTCTCCGCCGTACCCGAATACTATGCTGCCATTGAAGGCACTACTCTGACGCTCTATTTCGACTACGACAAGACTTCGCGCAGCGGTGACGATTTCGATGCCCTGAAGACCTCGGAGAACTACGAAAAGATGACCAAAATCGTCATCGACCCCTCTATGAAGGGCTATGAGTTCAAAGGAACGGAACTGGAGGGATTCTTCGCCGAGTTCGAGAAGGTTACGGAGATTGAAGGCCTCAAGTACCTGAACACGGGGCTGGCGACAAGTTTTCAGGGCATGTTCAACGACTGCTTCGCCCTCGAAGCGGTTGACCTGAGCAATTGGAGCACAAGCAAGGTGGAAAAAATGGAGCACATGTTCTATTTCTGCCGAAACCTCACATCGATTGACCTGAGAAAATGGGACACCCATAATGTCAAGGACATGAGCGGCATGTTCTACCTCTGCTACAAACTGGAGGAGGTCAATATGGACAAGTTGGACCTCAGCAACGTGACGGACATACACCAGATGTTCCGCGAATGTACGGCGCTCACGTCGGTCGGTATGAACGGTTGGGACCTCAGCAAGGTGGAAAACATGTCTGACATGTTCTACAACTGCTCATCGCTCGAATCCATCGACTTCAGCGGCGTGAAGATTTGGAGTGTCACCGATATGTCGCTCATGTTCGAACAGTGCGTCAATCTCAAGTCCGTTGACTTCGGCAACAACACCACGTGGCAGCTGTCTAATCTCACCGAGATGTTCTTTGGCTGCTCGTCGCTCACCTCCGTCAGGTTCGGCAGCGGATTCGCTACCAACCTGGCAACCGACATGGGGCTGATGTTCGCCGGATGCTCATCGCTCGAAGAGCTGCGGCTGGGATTCGAGACCGGCAACGTCGAATATTTCAACGGCATGTTCTCCGGCTGTACCAGCCTCCGCTATCTTGACATTCAGTTCTTTACCTTCACCAACGCGGAAAACACTTCGGCTATGTTTAAAGGATGTGAGTCCCTTGAGACTATCATCTGTTTAGCTGACCTCAACTCCGCTACTTCACTTTCCGACTATGACGGCATGTTCGAGGGATGCGAAAAGCTCAAAGGCTCCAAAGGAACCATTTTCGACCTCATGGTCACCGACAAGACCTATGCACGTATCGACGGTGGTTCGGGCGCCGAGGGATATTTCTCCCAGCTGCCTGACCTCTATGTCACTGTGGACGGCGCGGACAACATGACCTTCTTCTACGACTGGGATATCGCCACGCGCAGTGGAGCGGCAGACTGGAAAATATACAAAAACGAAGTCACCAAAGTGATATTCGACGAGTCGGTAAGCAGATTCCGTAACGCGGGACTGGTGGAATTCTTCAAGGACTTCACAGCGCTCAAGGAGTTTGAAGGGCTGGATAATCTCAACACCTCAGCGGTATCCGATTTCCGTAGTATGTTCGAAGGATGCGTAGCGCTCGAAGAGATTGACCTTTCTGTCTTCGACACCCGCAACGCCGAAAAGTTCGACAGGATGTTCGCCGGATGTACGAGCCTCAAACTTGCTGACCTGTCTGGTTTCGACATCAGCAAGGTTGTTTCGATGAAAAACATGTTCGACGGCTGCTCCTCTCTGGAAACGATAGCCTGTGATGGCAACTGGAGCGGAAGCACGGCGGTTGCGACCGGTATGTTCAACGGCTGTACCGCACTCGTTGGAAGCGAAGGCTCCGCGTTCGCTGACCTCCTCGCGGACGACCTCACCTACGCGCGGCTTGACGGTGGCGCGGGAGACGAAGGCTACTTCTCCGGCAATTCGCTTTACGGGGTATTCGATGATGGCACCAAACTCCTCACCATCTATTACGACACCAAGAAATCGGCACGCAGCGGAGAATACTACGGCTATTATAAAGAAGATGCCGTTAAAGTGACCTTCGACAAGTCGGTGAAAAAATACCGCCCGGATGACCTCAGCTATTTCTTCGATCACTTCACTGAGTTGGAAGAGATTGAGAACCTCGCATTCCTCAACACCTCGGAGGCGATTTCCATGTATGAGATGTTCAACGGATGTTACGCACTGAAATCCCTTGACCTCAGCACTTTCGACACGCGCAACGTCACGGACATGAATAGTATGTTCAGCTATTGTCACGCCCTGAAGTCGCTTGACCTCAGCAGCTTCGACACACGCAACGTAACAGACATGACATACATGTTCTACGATTGTTACGAACTGCAGTCCGTCAACCTCAGCAGCTTCAACACGGAGAATACGGAATACATGGCATCTATGTTCTACGAATGTAACAAACTGCAGATGCTCGAACTGGGAGGTTTCAACACCGCGAAGGTGACCGATATGTCTTATATGTTCTATTATTGCGTAGCCTTGAAGTTCCTTGATATCTCAACCTTCAATACGTCAAATGTCACGAACATGTCCCACATGTTCAGCTATTGTACCTCACTGCGCACGCTGGACCTCACCACGTTCGATACACAGAACGTAACTGATATGAGCAGCATGTTCGCTGGCTGTGGAGTTAGCTCGCTTGACCTCAGCGGATTCAACACGGCTAAAGTGACCGACATGGCTTACATGTTCGCTGAGTGTCCCCGCCTGACATCCATTCAGTTCGGCGGAGGATTCGACACCAAGAACGTGACCATGATGAGAGCCATGTTCTCAACCTGTCCCAAACTTGCGGTGCTGGACCTCAGCGGATTCAACACGGAGGCTGTCACTTCGATGGAAAGCATGTTCTATGGATGCCCGTCATTGTCGGTTCTTGACCTCAGCGGATTCGATATGAGTAGTGTAACAGAAATCAATTACATGTTTGAGGACTGCACGTCCCTACGCTATATCATCAACAACAACGACTGGACATCACTCTCCGTTTCTTCTTATGGTTTGTTCGACGACTGCACGCAACTGGTCGGAGACAAGGGTACGGCGTACGATGAGAATTACGATGACCTTGACCGCGCACGTCCCGACGGAGGCAAAGGCAACGAGGGTTACTTCAGCACCACTGCACCGGAAATCTACGCCGTAGTGGATGGAGCCACAATGACGCTGTGGTTCGACCACCGCCGTGCGGAACGGGGTGGAGAGACCGACTGGCGCACACCTGCCAATCAGGCGGCGGTGACGAAACTCTCCGTGGATACCTCATTCGTATTCGCTCGTCCCGTAAGCACCGTCGAGTGGTTCGCTAACTTCGACAAAATCGAGGAGATTGAGAATATACGTTATTTGGGCATAGCCATGGCGGCTGTTACCGACATGACAGGAATGTTCCGTAACTGCAGGGCGATAACGCAACTGGATCTCAACGGATTCAATATCGCAAGCGCGAAAACACTGACCGGCATGTTCGAAGGATGCGAAGCACTGCAAACCATCGTCTGCAACATTGACTGGAACCTCGCGGCTTCCATCGACGATGCCACCGACATGTTCGCTGGCTGCACAAGCCTCCATGGAGGAGAGGGAACGGAATACGATGCCATGATGGTTGATGCGGCGTTGGCGGTTCCTGACCAGGGTATGCTCTGGCACGGATACTTCACTCATGCGGGAGCGGAACCATACACCGTCTTCGAATTCGGCACAAATACCCTGACGTACTACTACGACAAATCCGCCCATTTGCACGACGGCATGGTGGACTTTCTCCCGGATAGGGAAAACCATGAGTACTACGAGAACTATGTGAAAGAGGTTGTCATTGACCCCTCGTTTGCGGATTACCATCCCGAAGAAGTCAACCGCCTCTTCTATGACCCGGACATTTATTTCAGTCTGGAAAAAGCAACCTCAATCACGGGGTTGGAGAACCTCAACACGGAAAAAGCGACCGACATGTCTAAGATGTTCAGGTATATGGAATCTCTCAAAGAACTTGACCTGAGCCATTTCAATACGGACAACGTGGAGAACATGAGCGGCATGTTCGAATACTGCGTGGCACTGGAATCGGTTGACCTGACAAGCTTCAACACCGAAAAAGTGACGGATATGTCGTGTATGTTCATTAATTGCAAGGCAAATCTGAAATCACTCGACCTGAGCAACTTCAAAACCGCGAACGTGGAGAACATGAGCGGTATGTTCAATTATTGCGAGTCATTGGAGTCGCTTGACATCAGCTCATTCAACACGGAGAACGTAACCGACATGGCATTCATGTTCCAGAATTGTGCGAAACTGGCATCGTTAAAGACTGACGCAAACAAGTTCAATACGGGCAAGGTCACTGACATGGAGAAAATGTTCTACGGTTGCGAAGTCCTCACAAGCCTTGATGTTTCATTCTTCGACACGCGAAACGTGACGGACATGAACGGTATGTTCGCTAATTGCAAGGCACTGACTGCCCTTGACGTTTCCGGCTTTAATACCGAAAACGTGTACGACATGAACAACATGTTTGCGGGTTGCAAGGCACTGACGGACTTGGACGTTTCAGGATTTGACACCAAATACGTGACGAACATGAGCGGGATGTTCATGGAGTGCGAGAAACTCAATACTATTGACGTTTCGCATTTCAACACCGACGCTGTGGAAAACATGGAAGGCATGTTCTCTGGCTGCACCGCTTTGCAGACAATTGACCTGCATAGCTTCAATACGGAGAAGGTCGAGAATATGGAAAGCATGTTCTATGGCTGCGAAACGCTGAAGACCCTTGATGTAAGCCGCTTCAACACCGCGAAGGTGTACAATATGAACAACATGTTCGAGAACTGCAAGACGCTGATGGCTATCAACATCGGCGGTTTCGACATCACAAGTCTGCAATACACCGACTTCATGTTCCGTGGCTGCAATAGCCTTGAGTCAATCTGGTGTGAAAACGACTGGAACGCCAGTGCCACGTTGGTTTCTTCTGATGCCATGTTCGAGTACTGCGACAACCTCATGGGCGGCAACGGAACGGCATACAACCCCGTTGTGATTGACAAGACGTACGCACGTCATGACGGTGGCACAGGCGACGAAGGCTATTTCTCGAAAGCACCTGTCTATACGGTTACCTTCCTTAACAAGGACGGTGGCAAGATTGCCGATGTCGCAGTGGAAGCCAACGCTACCGCTGTGGTGCCCGAAGCACCCGTTGTCGAAGGATGGACATTCACCGGCTGGGACGAAGA
This sequence comes from Paludibacteraceae bacterium, assembly GCA_024683975.1. Classification (GTDB taxonomy): domain Bacteria; phylum Bacteroidota; class Bacteroidia; order Bacteroidales; family Paludibacteraceae; genus Colicola. The sequence goes on along the minus strand of JAIKXR010000143.1, from coordinate 2,900 downwards.
CATCACCAACGTGATAGCCGACCTCACTACCACGGCTATCTACCAAGCCAACATCTATGAAGTGGTCTTCATCGACAGCAAAGACAATACTTTGAAGACCCTCTCAGGTGTGGAACATGGTTCCACCGTAACTGCTCCTACCGAGCTTCCCGCTATCGAAGGCTACCACCACACGGGCTGGACCGACATAGCGACGGACGTATTCATTACCACAACCGAGCTTGAGGCAACCGAAATAAAAGGCGATGTCACCTTCAAGGCTGCTTACGCGATTAACGAATACAACGTCCGCTTCCTTGACTATGACGGAACCGTCATCAGCTCGCAGGCGGTTGAATGGGGCAACGAAGCTTCCGCTCCCGGTAACCCGACACGCGATGGATATACATTCACCGGATGGTCGCCTGCGGACTTCACGTCTGTCAAAGCCGATATGGACATCACGGCGCAATACGAAATCAATCAGTACACCGTTGTCTTCCAGAACGTGAAAGGCGAGGAACTGCAGAGCGAAAAAGTGGACTACAACGCCACCGTATCTTCTGTTCCCGAAGCACCGGGTGTGGAAGGCTGTCACTTTACTGGTTGGACGGACACCGAGAGCGAGACACTCCTGCTTACGGAAGAGGTGAAAGCCGCTCACGTAAAAGGTGATGTCACCTACAAAGCTACCTACGAAATCAACAAATATACCGTCCGCTTCCTTGATTACGACGAGACCGTCATCAGCACGCAGTCGGTTGACTGGGGCAAGGGCGTTTCCGCACCTGCTGACCCGACACGCGAAGGATGGACATTCACCGGTTGGTCGCCTGCCGACTACTCGTCTGTCAAAGCCGATATGGACATCACGGCGCAATACTCCAAAGACGCGGTGGTTTACACGGTTACCTTCGTTGATTGGGACGACACCAAGATTATTGACATCAAGGTTGTCGAAGGCAACGACGCTACGGCACCTTCTGACCCGACTCGCGATGGCTACAAGTTCAACGGTTGGGACAAGACCTTCACCAATGTAACCTCTGACCTGACTGTCAAAGCCACTTACACGATTCTGACCTTCACTGTCACGTTCGTGGATTATGACGATACCGTTCTGGGCACTCAGACGGTTGATTGGAGTGATGACGCGGTTGCTCCTTCCGACCCGGAGCGCGAAGGCTACGACTTCATCGGTTGGGATAAGGACTTCACCAATGTGACCTCCGACCTGACTGTCACAGCCCAGTACAAGAAGAAAGAGGCGACAGCCATTGACGAGACCGGCGTTCAGACTACGGATGACAGCCGCAAGTTCATTGAGAATGGCATTCTCTACATTGAGCGCAACGGCATCCGCTACACCCTCCGCGGCCAGCGTCTCTACTAATGCTCCATATCGGCGGTTAATCCCCGCCGCGATATAACAGACGAAAGGCACTTCACAGCGGAGTGCCTTTCGCCTGTTTTCTATGTTCATTACGTTTACATGAAAGCCCGGTGGGCTTTTATGGTTGCGGAATATTGGGCGGATATTTGAACCCGGCTCCCCGGGAGCCGCTTTTCACTTTGTCAATTGCATCGGCACAGCGAAGCAGATCGTAAGAATTGTATTCCGACACGGCTCCCCAGAGCCGTCTGTAAGGAATGTGGTTTTGTTTATTGCGTCAGAATACTATTCTGACATCGGCTTTGCCGAAAAAAAAAGCTCTCGCGGCTATTCCCGTGAGTAAGAATCACCAACATTTACTCACCAACATTTACTCACAAACATGCAATCACCAACATTTACTCACCAACATGAAATAACAAACATGAAATTATTTCACGAAACTCTTGCATTTCCCCTAAAAATGTATTATCTTTGTGCGTTTTTATACAATGCTGTGTGTTGTCCGAACGGCATAGGGTGTTGTGCAAAGAATATCTCTTGACTTTTGAAAAAAACAATAAAATACTAATGACTATGAAAAGACTTTTCTTTTTTCTTGCGTCGGCGGTGCTGGTGCTGACAGGATTGTTCTTTCCGCAGCGCGCTGACGCGCAGACGGTGGCGACCATCGACGGCATCAACTATGTGCTGATTGACGCCACGAAGCAGGCGGTGGTGGCTAAGCAGAGCGAGAAGAACAACAACTACTATGCCATCAAGGATGTCATCTCCATCCCGGAGACCGTCACCTACGACAGCAAGACCTACACTGTGTCGGCTATCGCGGATGACGCGTTCCATTACTGGCAGTACGGCGCTTTCATGAACGTGGCGGAAGTGGAGACGGCGGCTATCATCATCCCGAAGACGGTGAAAGCCATCGGCGACCGTGTGTTCAAGGAGTGCGGCGCGAAGGATGTCTTCTTCCTCGGCGAGACCCCTCCGACGCTCGGTGAGGACAACCATACGCTGCTCAAGATGCGTATCCACGTGCCTTACGGCTGCGGCGCCAATTACCGCGGCACGCAGATTGTCTTCCACATGGGCGCGCACTACTGGGTGCTGCCGTGGGAGAACTACCTGCTCCCCACCACCAAGGACGTGACGATTGTGGAGATTGAGACCCAGAGCGGTTACGCGCTTGAACTTCCTTCCGCTCCTGCGAAGAGAGAAGGCATCCAACCTGAACATGCAGGACGCGCTCCGCAGGAGGGAGACAAGGACATCGTCACCATCCTCGATACCGAATACGAGTGCGTCTCCCACCTCAAAGGCACGCCTTTCGAAGAACTGCCGTATATGGAACGGGGGTTGTATTTCAGTTTGAAAAATGGCAATATATCTTCTCTTTTGCCGGACCCCACTTTCCGGCGTTATGAGAATCTGGGACCGGAAATAAATTTATTTGCAGATCAATCAATGACGACATTAGATACTATTGCAGAAAATGCTTTCAAGGATAATAAGGTGCTGCAGATAATCCGTT
>JAIKXR010000076.1 GCA_024683975.1 Paludibacteraceae bacterium | reverse complement strand
CCCAATACCTCCTTTGCAGAGATCTTAAACCAATTAGGCGAACTGCCTATCCCTCCGTATCTCAACCGTGCGACAGAGGAGAGCGACAAGCGCACCTATCAGACCGTTTATTCGCGCATACAGGGGTCGGTAGCGGCTCCTACTGCCGGGCTTCACTTTACGAAGGAGCTGCTTGACCAACTTCGCAAGGATGGCATTGAGACAGCAGAACTGACACTCCATGTAGGGGCGGGAACATTCCAACCTGTCAAAGTGGAAGATGCAAACCAACACGTGATGCATACAGAGATTATCTCCGTGCCGCTTGCCACTATCCGCACCCTGCGCAGCCATATCGGTCATATCGTAGCAGTCGGCACCACCTCAATGCGCACATTAGAATCGCTTTACTGGTTAGGGGTGCGTGTCCTCCAATCGCGTGATGCCCTGCACACCACAGAGATGCGCGTGGGGCAGTTCGAGCCCTATACCGCGGAAGGGGATATGCCTTCTACGGAAGAGGCGTTGGACGCGCTTACCGGCTGGTTGGAGCAGACCAGACAAGACACCCTTCATGCCGAGACACAGATTATGATCCGTCCCGGGTACGTGTTCCGTATGGTGGACCAGCTGATTACCAATTTCCACCAGCCCCATTCCACCCTGCTACTTCTCGTCAGCGCGTTTGTAGGTGACGACTGGCGGGACATCTACACCTACGCACTCGGTCACGGCTTCCGTTTCCTGAGTTACGGAGACAGTTCCATACTGACTAAATCAACACACCCATGATTGACACTCACTGCCACTTAGACGACCCTGTCTATGCAGAAGATTTCGAGTCCGTTTTGTCGGCGCAGCAAGCAGGCGGCGTGGAGCGTATATTAGTTCCCGGGGTGGATGCTACCAATATAGACGCCGTCTTAGACGTTTGCAGCCGCAGCAACGGCTATCTCCTGCCCGCTATCGGATTGCACCCTGAGAATATCCTTGCCGACTGGGAAACGCAGTTAGACACTATCCGCACCCGTCTTTTCGCCTCCGGCTCACCCTATATAGCTGTCGGCGAAATCGGATTGGACTATCATACAGACACAACCTACAAGCGGGAGCAGCAAGAGGCTTTCCATCGTCAACTCCGTTGGGCGCAGGAGAAAGACCTGCCTGTAATGATTCACAGCCGCGATGCGACGGAAGACTGTTTCGCTGTGCTTCGCGAAGTCAACGAGGAGGCGTTGTCCGCCGGTCTGCCAGCCGTCCGCGCCGTGATGCACTGTTTCAGCGGCAGTCACGAAACGGCACAGCAGGTAGTGGATATGGGTCTGTATCTCGGTATCGGCGGTGTGATTACTTTCAAGAACTGCAAACTGAAGGAGCATCTGCACGGCATTCCTCTTGAACGCATTGTCCTCGAGACGGACGCGCCTTACATGACTCCCGTTCCCTATCGGGGCAAGCGCAACGAGAGCCGCTATATGACCTACGTCATGGACGCATTAAGCGAAGTCTATGGTCTTTCTCCAGAGGAGATTGACCGGCAGACAACAGCCAATGCCAAGACGCTTTTCCGAATCCCCTGACAACTCATAGTGTCACTGAAAAAGGTTACTTCATCAAACGTCTGAAGCAACCTTTTTCCTTATGTTGGTATGACACTACTTACCACTCAAGCAGCACCTTGCCGCACTGACCGCTGACCATCACGTCAAAGCCTTTCTGGAAGTCGTCAAACTTGAAGCGGTGGGTGATAACCGGACTGAGATCCAGACCTCCGAGAATCATCTGCTCCATCTGATACCACGTTTCCCACATGCGTCTTCCTGTGATACCCTTAATGGTGAGGGCGTTGAAGATAACATCGCTCCAGTTGACCTTCGTGTCGGACGGGAGAATACCCAATTGAGCGATGTTGGATCCCTTGTACATGTGCTCAATCATATCGTTGAAGGCACTCGGTGCGCCGGACATCTCCAGTCCCACATCGAATCCTCGGATGCCGAGCTGGTCCATAGCACCCTGTATGGTCTCGCCTTTAGAGCCGTCCACGGTCATGGTTGCACCCATGCGTTTCGCTATGTCCAGACGAAGGGGATTGAAATCCGTAACAACGATGTTCTTGGCACCTGCATAGCGGCATATTCCCGCAGCCATCGTTCCAATCAGTCCAGCACCTGTAATGAGTACATCCTCGCCTAACAGCGGGAAAGCAAGAGCCGTATGCGTTGCGTTGCCGAACGGGTCCATGATGGCAGCGAAGTCATCGGGTATCTCGTCACGCAGTTTGACTATATTGGATTCGGGTATGCTAACGAACTCTGCGAATGCTCCATCACGGGTGATACCGACGCTGACGGTGTTCTCGCAGACGTGTCCCATTCCACGGCGGCAGTTACGGCATTGTCCGCAGACGATATGCCCTTCGGCAGTGACGCGGTCGCCGACCTTGATATTACGAACGCCGTCACCTACTTCGGCAACTATTCCGACGAACTCGTGCCCCTGTATATACGGCGGGTTGCAGTGTTGTTGCGACCATTCGTCCCACTTGTACATGTGCAAATCCGTACCGCAGATAGCAGCCTTCTTCACTTTGATTAACACATCGTTCACGCCAACCTGTGGCATGGGCACTTCTTCCATCCAGATGCCGTATTCCGGCTTTCTTTTAACTAATGCTTTCATTGTGTTATACGTTTATGTAAACAAAAGACTTGCAAAATTACTTTCTTTTTGATACCCTAACAAGAAAAAAAGATACAAAACCGTATTTTTCGTGCCAAATACCTATTTTTCGGGATTGTCGGGGTAGTAGAGAGACTCTACTTTTGCCGCATAAAAAAGTTTGTGAGTTTTTATTGCAGCCCAGCGGGTCAATACTCAACGGGTCAAAAGACTGTCTGACCGAGTAGTACGCGGTCAGACAGATTCTTTTGCGCGATAAGACGGTGTCTTAATGGAACAGATAGCGGACACCAATCGAAATG
>JAIKXR010000040.1 GCA_024683975.1 Paludibacteraceae bacterium | reverse complement strand
TTTCCCTATCATATATCTTCTTGTTTCTGCAAGGTTTTCGGGGACAAAGGTACAAAAAATTGTGGATACAGACAAGAAAAATCGTATATATTTTATTCGTTTTCTGAGAGTTGTGACATATTTAAGGAGCGACTAATATAATACTGTAGATAGCAGGAAAATGAGTTGACAGCAGATAATTGAAAATTGGCAGTAGATAATTGATAGTGGAAAGTTATTTATGCGGGCGTAATGCAGAGTGGTTAGAGATGTGATTAGGGCTAAAAGAGAGTAAAAATGCTTAATAGAGAGAGCAAAACGAAGAAAAAAACGGTGTTTTAGCATTTTTTTTCAAAAACATTTGGTGTAATGGTATGAATGTAGTACTTTTGCCTGCTTTTTGAGCGTTTGTGCATTGGTGTAACGCATTGAAAACGGGTCCTGGGGGTAAGAATACAAGTGTGGAGAGTCGGTGGTGCGAAGGGGCAGTGTGTGAGGAGTGCGCTTGGAAGTGGAAAGATTGACAACCAATAAAATAATCAACAATAATTAATCAAAACAAGTTACAATGCCAACAATTCAACAGTTAGTTAGAAAAGGAAGAGCAGAACTTATTGATCAGAGCAAGAGCCCTGCGTTGGACAATTGTCCTCAGCGTCGTGGTGTCTGCGTCCGTGTTTACACAACTACGCCCAAAAAGCCTAATTCGGCTATGCGTAAGGTTGCCCGTGTACGTTTGACCAACCAGAAAGAGGTTAACGCCTACATTCCGGGTGAGGGTCACAACTTGCAGGAGCACAGCATCGTGATGGTTCGCGGCGGTCGTGTAAAGGATCTGCCGGGTGTCCGTTACCACATTGTGCGCGGCACTTTGGACACCGCCGGTGTGGCCGGCCGTTTGCAGCGTCGTAGCAAATACGGTGCGAAGCGTCCGAAAGCCAAGAAATAAGTTACGCTAACAGAAACTAACCAAATGTTCCTACGCGGGACAGAGAAAAGAGGGTTGATCGGTTGAGTAAGGCGGGAGTGTTTCCCCCTGAAGACGATAGACAACCAAGAAGGCAGGCAAGGCGAACAGACAGTGAACCGGGTCTGCAAGTAAACAAAAAAAACACAACACAACAATGAGAAAAGCAAAACCAAAGAAACGTGTCATTCTGCCGGATCCAAAGTTCGGAGAGGTAATGGTGGCAAAGTTTGTCAACCATCTGATGTTGGATGGTAAAAAGAGTATAGCTTACGGTGTTTTCTACGGTGCGTTGGACATAGTAGGCCAGCGCAACAAGGAAGAGGGCAAGACTGCTCTTGACATCTGGAAACAGGCGTTGGACAACATCACCCCTATGGTGGAGGTTAAATCGAAACGTATAGGTGGCGCGACGTTCCAGGTGCCGACGGAGATTCGTGCCGACCGCAAGGAGTCGATTTCGATGAAGAACATGATCAATTTCGCCCGCAAGCGCGGCGGTCATTCGATGTCGGAGAAACTGGCAGGCGAGATAATGGATGCCTACAACAACCAAGGCGGCGCGTTCAAACGCAAAGAGGATATGCACCGTATGGCAGAGGCTAACCGTGCATTTGCACACTTCCGTTTCTAAACAGACAAGACTTTCTTTCAGCATAATCGGTAAAACTTCTGCGAGGACTATTAAGAAGCAGCGAAAACAGTACCTATTATATATAAGGTATAGCACAGATGGGCAAGCAAGACTTGACATATAACCGGAACATCGGCATAATGGCTCACATAGATGCGGGCAAGACGACGACATCGGAGCGCATCCTCTACTACACGGGTCTGACCCACAAGATAGGCGAGGTGCATGACGGCGCAGCCACGATGGACTGGATGGAGCAAGAGCAGGAGAGGGGTATAACGATAACCTCCGCTGCCACTACCACATACTGGAACTATGCAGGCAAGAAATACAAGATCAACTTGATCGACACTCCGGGGCATGTAGATTTCACGGTAGAGGTGGAGCGTAGTCTGCGCATATTGGACGGTGCCGTTATGGCATTGTGTGCAGTAGGCGGCGTTCAACCCCAGAGTGAGACGGTGTGGAGACAAGCTGACAAGTACGGTGTGCCTCGTCTGTGCTATGTCAACAAGATGGACAGGAGCGGTGCGAACTTCTTCGATGTGGTCAACCAGATCAGAGACAAGCTCGGAGCCAATCCGTGTCCGATACAGATACCTGTAGGTTCGGAAGAGAACTTCAAGGGAGTGGTTGACCTTGTGAGGATGAAAGCCATCTTGTGGCACGATGAGACCCAAGGAGCGGAGTATGAGGTGGATGACATACCTGCCAATCTGCTTGATGAGGCTCAGGAATGGCGTGACAAGATGCTGGAGACCGTCGCAGAGTTTGATGATACGCTGATGGAGAAATATTTCTCCGCCCCTAACACGATAACAGAGGACGAGATACACGCGGCTATCCGCAAGGGTACGTTGTCGATGGCTATTTTCCCGGTCATCTGCGGTTCGAGTTTCAAGAACAAGGGTGTCCAGACGATGTTAGATGCTGTATGTGCCTATTTGCCGAGTCCGATGGATGCGGACCATATAGACGGGACCGACCCTCGTACGGATAAGGCTGTCACCCGCAAGCCTGATGAGAGCGAACATCTCTGTGCGCTTGCGTTTAAGATAGCCACCGATCCATACGTTGGTCGTCTGTGTTATTTCCGTGTTTATTCGGGCAAGTTGGAAGCAGGTTCGTATGTGTATAATACTCGTTCAGGCAAGAAAGAGCGTATCAGCCGTATATTCCAGATGCATTCCAACCACCAGAATCCCGTTGACTTTATCAGTGCGGGCGACATAGGTGCCGGAGTAGGCTTCAAGGATATACGTACCGGCGACACATTGTGCGATGAGAGTCATCCTATCACTCTTGAGTCGATAGAGTTCCCCGCGCCGGTTATAGGTGTGAGTGTTGAGCCAAAGAGCCAAGCTGACCTTGACAAGCTGGGTGTCGGTCTTGCCAAGCTGGCAGAGGAGGATCCGACGTTCACTGTCAAGACTGATGAGCAGACGGGTCAGACAGTTATCAGCGGCATGGGCGAGTTGCATCTTGAGATTATTATAGACCGCTTACGCAGGGAGTTCCACGTCGAGTGCAACCAAGGTCGTCCGCAAGTGGCATACAGAGAGGCTATTACGGCTCCGGTAGAGATACACGAGACGTACAAGAAACAGACGGGCGGTCGCGGCAAGTTTGCCGATATGATAGTTCGTGTCGAGCCTGCTGATGCTGACTTTGACGGCAGTCTGCAGTTTGTAGATATAGTGAAAGGCGGCAATATACCCAAGGAGTACATACCTGCGATAGAGAAAGGTTTCCAGACGGCGATGCGTAACGGTGTACTGGCGGGATATCCTGTGGACAAACTGAAAGTGACCGTCATTGATGGCAGTTTCCATCCGGTAGATTCGGATCAGTTGTCTTTCGAGATATGCGCTCAGATAGCGTTCAAGAACGCTTGTCAGAAAGCCAAGCCGGTACTGTTGGAGCCTGTAATGCAGATAGAGATAGTGACTCCGGAGGCTAATATGGGCGATGTGATAGGCGACTTGAACAAGCGTCGCGGTCAAGTGGAAGGGATGGATACATCGCGCACTGGTGCGCGCATTGTGAAAGCCAAGGTGCCATTGAGCGAGATGTTCGGATATGTAACGACGCTTCGTACCATCACTTCGGGCCGGGCAACGAGCAGCATGGAGTTCAGCCATTATGAGGCTATGAGTCCGGCATTGGCGAAGGGTGTGCTGAAAGAGATAGGCGGAAGAGAAGATTTGATATAAACAAGCAGTCGGGACGCAGATGACGCAAGCGAATGACTCTTTGCGTCAAGCGTACGACAAGAATAACAAAAGATAAAACAAACAATTATGAGTCAGAAAATCAGAATCAAACTGAAATCATTCGACCACAATCTGGTTGACAAGTCAGCCGAGAAGATTGTGAAGACAGTGAAAGCAACCGGTGCAGCGGTAAGCGGTCCTATTCCATTGCCGACCCACAAGCGTATTTTCACGGTTAACCGTTCGACGTTCGTCAACAAGAAGAGTCGTGAGCAATTTGAGCTCAGCAACTACAAACGTCTGATTGACATTTACAACTCTAATCCCAAGACCATTGAGGCGTTGATGAAATTGGAATTGGCGAGCGGTGTGGAAGTAGAAATCAAAGTGTAGTAAAAGAAAAGCCGCATCCCTCGGATAGCGTTGTGAGTATCTTCGGAGAAGACGATGAAGCCCGAGGGCGAGTGCGGAGAAAACAATAACTAAAAACAAATCCACTAAAAAAATGCAAGGATTATTAGGAAAGAAAATCGGAATGACATCCGTATTCGGTGCTGATGGCAAGAATATCCCATGCACCGTCATTGAAGCCGGTCCGTGCGTTGTTACCCAACTCAAGACTGTGGAGAAAGACGGTTACAATGCCGTACAGGTAGGTTTCATGCAGAAGAGCGAGAAGCATACCAACAAGGCTGAAATGGGCCATTTCAAAGCAGCCGGTGTACAACCCATGCGTCATCTTGCAGAGTTCGACGGATTCGAGCAGGATTTGAAACTTGGTGACACGCTCACCGTTTCGATGTTCGAAGAGAACTCCTACGTAGATGTAGTCGGCATCAGCAAAGGTAAAGGTTATCAAGGTGTCGTTAAGCGCCACGGTTTCGGCGGCGTAGGTCAGTCGACTCACGGTCAGGACGACCGTCTTCGCGCTCCAGGTTCGGTAGGCGCGTGCGCCTATCCTTCACGTATTTTCCCGGGTACCCGTATGGCAGGTCATATGGGTCAGGATCGAGTAACGGTTCAGAATCTGCTTGTTCTCAAGGTGATTCCTGAATACAACCTTATCATGGTTCGCGGTAGTATCCCCGGAGCTAAAAACAGTATTGTAACGATTAACAAGTAAAGAGTTATGGAACTTAGTGTAATGAACCAAGCCGGTAAAGAGACCGGTAAGAAGGTAGTGATGAATGATGCTATCTTCGGCATTGAGCCTAACGACCATGCTATTTATTTGGACGTTAAGCAATATTTAGCTAACAATCGTCAAGGAACGAGCAAAGCCAAACAGAGAAGTGAGAACGCTCACTCGACCCGCAAACTCGGTCGTCAGAAAGGCGGCGGCGGTGCGCGTCCGGGCGATTTCAAGTCACCTGTACGCGTAGGCGGTGGTACTATTTTTGGTCCCGTGCCTCGTGATTACAGTTTCAAGTTGAACAAGAAAATCAAGCAATTAGCCCGTCGCAGTGCTTTAAGTATGCGTGCGCAGAACGGTCAGATCATAGTGCTTGACACCCTGACTTTTGACGCACCGAAGACAAAAGCGATGCTGGATGTAATGAAGAACTTGAACGTAGCAGGCAAGAAGGCTTTGTTTGTAATGCCTGACAGCGATGTCAATGTAATGAAATCGGCTCGCAACATCGAACGTACGAATGTTACCACGGCAGCAGAACTGAACACATACGCAGTGATGAATGCCAATGTGGTTATTATGACGGAAGATGCATTGAAGAGTCTGGAGGAAGTATTTAACGTTTAAGAGGAGGACAGAAAAATGGCAATAATAATCAAACCTATCGTCACCGAGAAGATGACAGCTGCCGGAGAGAAACTTAACCGTTATGGATTCCGCGTAGAACGTACTGCCAACAAATTGCAGATTAAGAAGGCAGTAGAAGAGATGTACAATGTCCAGGTGGAGGATGTAAATACGATGGTAGTAGCCCCGAGGCGTATGCAGCGTTGGACACGCAGCGGTTTGCTTCGCGGCAAGACCAATTCGTACAAGAAAGCCATAGTGACATTGAAAGAAGGAGAAACAATTGATTTTTATAGCAATATCTAAAAATGGCTGTACGTAAATTAAAGCCCACAACACCGGGGCAAAGACACAAAGTTATCGGCGCGTTTGAGACAATTACCGCAAGCGCACCGGAGAAGTCTCTTGTATTCGGCAAAAGGAAGACGGGTGGTCGCAACAACACAGGTAAGGAGACCATGCGTTACATTGGCGGCGGACACAAGCAGAAATTCCGCGTAATTGACTTCAAGCGCAACAAAGACGGTGTACCCGCAGTCGTTAAGACGATAGAGTATGATCCGAACCGTTCGGCTCGCATAGCTCTGTTGTATTACGCAGACGGTGAGAAGCGTTACATTCTTGCACCCAACGGATTGCAAGTAGGTCAGACGGTAGTATCGGGAACGGGTATCGCTCCCGAGGTAGGCAATTCACTTCCTATAGCAGAGATTCCATTAGGAACTATTATTCACAACATTGAGTTGCGTCCGGGTCATGGGGCCCAGATGGTTCGTAGTGCCGGAACCTTTGCCCAGTTGGCAGGCCGTGAGGACAAGTATGCTTTGATCAAGTTGCCTTCGGGTGAGCTTCGCAAGGTATTGTCCGCATGCAAGGCCACGATAGGTGAGGTAGGAAACAGTGACCATGCTCTTGAAAAGAGCGGTAAGGCCGGTCGTAGTCGTTGGTTAGGTCGTCGTCCTCACAACAGAGGTGTAACGATGAACCCTGTAGATCACCCGATGGGTGGTGGTGAAGGTCGTGCGAGCGGTGGTCACCCACGTAGCCGCAAGGGCTTGCTTGCCAAGGGTTACAAGACTCGTCATCCGAAGAACCAGAGCAATCAATACATTATTGAGAGACGTAAGAAATAACCTATAAAACAGAAGAAACTATGAGTCGTTCATTAAAAAAAGGACCTTTTATCAACGTTAAGTTGGAGAAGAAGGTGCTCGCCATGAATGAGGCTAACAAGAAAGAAGTTGTTAAGACCTGGTCGCGTGCATCAATGATTTCTCCTGATTTTGTAGGTCATACGATAGCAGTTCACAATGGAAACAAGTTTATCCCTGTGTATGTTACGGAGAACATGGTAGGTCATAAGTTGGGCGAATTCGCCCCGACCCGCATATTCCGCGGTCATGCAGGTAAGAAATAATCCATTGAATCATTAACACAACATTAAAAAAAAGATTAAAATGGGTGCCAGAAAACACAATACAGCAGAAGCGCGTAAGGAGGCTCAGAAGACTCAATACTTTGCCAAGCTGAACAACGTTCCTACCTCTCCACGCAAGATGCGCCTTGTTGCCGATATGATTCGTGGATTGGAAGTGAATCGTGCATTAGGTGCGTTGCATTTCTCGACAAAGGAGGCATCACGCGCCTTGGAGAAACTTCTCAAATCGGCGATATCCAACTGGGAGCAAAAAACAGGAAAGAAAGCCGATCAAGAGACTTTATATGTAAGTACAATAATGGTTGACGGGGGTATGATGCTCAAACGTCTTCGTACCGCTCCTCAAGGTCGAGGATATCGTATCCGCAAACGTTCGAACCATGTGACAATCTATGTAGATACCAAACCTGAAAAAGCCGAGTAAGACTATGGGACAAAAGATTAATCCAATTAGTAACCGTCTGGGCATAGTCCGCGGATGGGATAGCAACTGGTTCGGAGGCAAACGTTACGGAGACACCATCTTGGAGGATAGCAAGATCCGTGAGTATTTGAACGCCCGCCTTGCTGAGGCAAGTATCAGCCGTATCGTCATAGAGAGAACTCTTAAGCTTGTGACTGTAACTGTCTGCACTGCTCGCCCCGGTTATATTATCGGTAAGGGTGGACAAGAGGTTGACAAATTGAAAGAGGAACTGAAGAAGATCACCAAACAAGAAGTAAAGATCAACATTCATGAGGTAAAGCGTCCCGAGTTGGATGCAACGATTGTTGCCACGAAGATTGCTCGTCAGTTGGAGGGCAAGATTGCTTATCGTCGCGCCATCAAGATGGCTATAGCTTCGACGATGCGCATGGGTGCTGAGGGTATCAAGGTTCAGATCAGTGGTCGTCTGAATGGCGCGGAGATAGCCCGTAGCGAGATGTACAAAGAAGGACGTACTCCTTTGCA
>JAIKXR010000148.1 GCA_024683975.1 Paludibacteraceae bacterium | reverse complement strand
TGCAACGTGCAATGGCTTCCGTAGAGAACATTAAGAACGACCCTGACTATACATTCTCATGGCTGATAAAGCAAGATAATTCGCTTAAGTCTGAAAACGTACCTGTTTATCCGCTGTACTTTATGAAAGACACACTGGGTTACGGACTGGATTATCCGCAATATGACCTGAAAGGAGACGATTTTAACGAACTTAATTACAGACTAATGCAGACCGGGGCACAGATAGGCTGGCACAGCAGTTACTACAATGTTTTCCCAAAGAAACAAAATATGGCAATAAATTACTCCCACCACAGGAGCCACTACTTGCGCTGCTCAATAGACTGGATGGAAAAGATTTCACATCAGGGCGTAATGCACGACTATTCAATGGGGTTCGCAGACCGCGCAGGCTATCGTTTGCAGACTGCACGACCGGTGCAATGGATAAATCCTTATACATACGAGGTTACATCAATGGTGCTGCACCCGCTATTGATAATGGATGTCACACTATCGAGTAAAAATTATATGGGACTGAACGAAGAAGACGCATTAGAACTCGGCAAACGACTGATAGACACTTCATATAAAGCTGGAGGCGAAATAGACCTGCTGTGGCATAACTCCAATTTAGGAAAAGAAACCTACCACAAGTCACTCTACCCCGCCCTGCTGAAATATATTCAGGAAAAAATCTGAGACAGAAAGCAGGATTGAATGAAGAAGTTACAGATGAATACACAAACATAAGAAGATATTATGAACAAGAATTATTTATTCACGTCGGAATCGGTATCAGAGGGACATCCCGACAAAGTGGCGGATCAGATAAGCGATGCCATACTTGACCATTTTCTGGCACAGGACAAAGAGTCACATGTGGCTTGTGAGACGATGGTGACCACCGGTCAGGTAATAGTGGCGGGTGAAGTAACCTCCAAGGGCTACGTGGACGTTCAGCGCGTGGCGCGCCAGACCATCGCACGCATCGGATATACAGACTCGGCGTACAAGTTTGAGGCTGAGAGTTGTGGCATACTGACAGCACTGCACGAACAGAGTTGCGATATAGCACGCGGTGTGGACGGCGAAGGAACGGAAAACAAAGGTGAACAGGGAGCGGGCGACCAAGGAATGATGTTCGGTTACGCATGTTCGGAAACAGACAACTATATGCCACTGACTTTGGACCTGGCGCACACATTGGTTTATACTTTGGCAAAGATACGCAAAGAGAGTAAGCAGATGCGTTATTTGCGTCCTGATGCGAAGAGCCAGGTGACTATCGAGTACAACGAGAAGAACGAGCCTGTCCGCATACACACTATTGTGGTCAGCACGCAACATGACCCCGAAGCGACACAAGAGCAGATAAAAAACGATATTCGCAGCATTTTGCTGCCACGGGTAATGACACGTGACAAGCGATATGAAAAGTTGTTGGAACCATTTGTCAATAATGACAGCAAGGCAGGCAAACTGCTGGTCAATCCGACGGGGCAGTTCGTGATAGGCGGTCCTCACGGAGACACAGGCTTGACTGGAAGAAAGATTATAGTAGATACATACGGTGGTCGCGGTGCTCACGGCGGCGGTGCGTTCTCCGGCAAAGACCCGTCAAAAGTTGACCGCTCGGCAGCCTACGCAGCAAGATGGATAGCAAAGAACATGGTGGCGGCGGGTGTGGCACGCGAGATGCTCGTCCAGGTCAGCTACGCCATCGGCGTGGCGAAACCCGTCAACGTCTTTGTCAACACATACGGAACAGGCATCATACCTGACATTGAGATAGCCGACAAGGTCAGCCAACTGTTCGACCTTACGCCTGCGGGCATCATACGTGACCTAAAACTCAAGCAACCTATGTACGAAGAGAGCGCATCATACGGTCACATGGGGCGCACACCGGAAACGGTAGTCAAACGCTTCATTGACGACATGGGCAAACCGTTTGAACTCAATGTTGATTTGTTTACGTGGGAGAGACTGAACCGCGTTGATGAAATAAAGAAAGCATTTGAACTGTGATATATATGCAGAGCCATAACATGCTATGGCTCTGCAAGCGGACAAAAAACAATATGTTATCAAGGAATAGCAGTCTAAGGCTGATGATAATAGCCATCATAGTGATGGCAGTGGCAGTCGATCAGGTTTTCAAGCTCTATATAGCCACACATTGGGGTTTGGGCGAGAGCCGTCAGGTGTTGCCGTTCTTTTTCCTGTGCTACGTGGAGAACGACGGAATGGCATTTGGAATTGAATGGTTTGACAAACTGTTTCTCACCATTTTCCGCATAATAGCAGTAGGTGTGCTTATATGGTATATGCACCACATATTGAACCGTGGATGCAGAACGAGTTATCTGACAATGATAGCATTGACGACAGCCGGTGCTGTAGGCAATATCATTGACTGCGTGTTTTACGGCAAACTGTTCGGCTATGCTCCATACTTCTACGGCAAGGTGGTGGATATGCTGTATTTTCCGCTTATTTCTGACAGCAACGGCGAATGTCTGTTTTTCCGACCGGTGTTTAATATGGCGGACAGTTACATCACGGTAGCAGTCATTGCCATTCTTATTTGGTTCAGGAAAGATTTGGACAAGTCTTTGAACAAGCAGGAACAGCCCGAATGACTATTCCTGTTTTGTTTGGTTGGTTTTTGTTATCTGCTTATGCCACCGGTGCTGTTGCCGGAACCGAGGCGGGAGGATTCGTCCACACCGCCCACATTGCGACGCTTGATATATTGTTGCGTACCAAACATCCAAACAACAGAGAGCATCACTTTTTGTCCGTAGTAGTGGTTGTTAATGTAACTGCCATATCCTTCGGGAAGGTCAATCGAATGACTGTTAAAGTGCATTGAACGGAGGAGGTCCTGCACTTGCAGACTAAGCACCAGTCCTTTGGATAGGATATTCTTCTTGACGGCGAAATTCATACCATAGAAGGCATCCATATAGTCGTAGCCCTCTGTTTGCGGCGCGTTATAATAGCCATCGGCGGAAACAACCCAGTTCTGGGGCAAATAACCGGTAAGAGTGGCGGATGCGTTACCCCAATGGTGGTTGTGATGATGTTTCTTCGCGCCGTCTTGGTGAATGTGCGTGTGATAGAAATATCCGCCATTGAGAGTGAGTGCCAGCCAGGCTCCTGACAAGGTACGCGAGCCGTCTTGTCCGGTCGCGTATTTGGGCACGAGCGGCAGTTCGGTGAGTCCGAGATTAGCCCCTACTGATGTTTCCGAGCAGAAGTTCTCCCAGCGCATACGTGAGTCACCGTTGTTGAGTACCGTCGTACGTTGGGCGAACGAGCCGGATGTCTGGCTGAAACTGAAAGTGAGTGAGACATATTGCGAATAGCCTGTCTGGAGTTCGAGCGAATGGGTGAACTGGGGCTGAAGGTCAGGATTGCCTTCCATATAACTGTGCGCGTCTATATAAACCACAAAGGGATTGAACTGCCAGTAACCCGGCCGGTCGATACGTCGTGTGTAACTGAGTCCGAGTGACCATTTGTCGGTAGGGTTATAACCAACGAAGGCTGTGGGGAAGAGGTTGAAATACGAGCGGCGCGTTGTCGAATCGGCTGTCACCCAGTTTCCGGCAGAAAAGGTGTATTCGCCACGAATACCGAGTTTGATGTTCCAATGCTTGCCGAACTGCTTTCCGGCAGTGATGTAGAGAGCGGCTATGTGTTCATTGTATTCGAAGTCGCTATGGGCTTGCGGCCGAGACATAGAATTGATGGTGGAGTCGGTCGTCATGTGGTTGCCTGTGGTAGAGAGAACCCATTTGACTCCTGTCTCCAGCATTCCCGTTCCCCAGAACTGCGTCTGGAAATCCGCTTTGGCGGAATATATTTGAGCCAACTGGCGGGTGCTGATGTCAAGTGAGGAGGTGTTTTCGGCAAGTCCGACGGGTTTGAAGATGTTGCTTTGCGAGTTGATGCTGTGCTGGTTATGCCGGTTGTAGTCGGCATTGACCGTCAGTTCGCGCTCAAGGCTGTCGCAGAAGATGTGGGTATAGTTGAGGTTGATATTGTGCTGCGGGGTGAACAACGTGTAGGCGGTCGATGTGTTCAGCGTCTCGGTGGTCTGCCTAGTCGTACCTGCTTGTTTTTCCAATGTGCCTGTTCCGTTCTGCAAAGGCGTTGACATACCGGCTTTCATCACTGGGATATCGACTATGAAACCGATTGTGTTCTTTGGATCAATGAACCAGTCGTTACCCGCCTTGACAACATAGTACTGGAAACTGCTGCCCATTTTGCTGCGTGAGACACGCCTCATCGCGGTGGTGTCTTTGCCGGAGACGAGAAGATAGGAAGAACCTGTTTCCAAGGTCTGTGCGCCGTTGTCATAGACTTGGGAGAGGGTGGCGGAAGTGTAAGTTTTGTCCGTACGGTAGTTGAGGTTGAACGAGAGGTAGTCATTCTGGAGGTAACGCCTGATGTCGCCGTAGTACATGCCGCCATAGGAAGCCATAAGCGAGCCGTTGAACCCTTGCGTCATGTTGCGTTTGGTCTTGATGTTGATTATACCGCCTTGTCCGGCGGCATCGTACTTGGCGGAAGGATTGGAGATGATTTCTATTTTGTCAATGGTGCTGCCGTCGGTGCCTTGAAGCATGGCTTTGAGTTGCTCGCCGTTGAGGTTGGATGGTCTGCTGTCCACATAGACATTGACACTCTTGCCGTTGACAGTTACATTGCCGTCTTTGTCGATATTGACCCCGGGGGCTTTTTTCAGCAGATCCTGCCCATTGGATCCCATAGCGAAAGGACTGTCCGCCACATTCATCACCAGTTTGTCCAACTTGCGCTCGATGAGCTGGCGTTTGACCTTGACTTCCTTTCGGTTAATTGCTCTGTTTCTTCCGGCATGATAAAGTCCGGACCGCCGAAGGCTGTCTTATAGCCGATGCATGAAGCTTGTATGATATATGGAATGGCGGGCTTGTTGATTGTATATTCGCCTTTCTCGCCGGTAATTGTGCCGTCGATGAGGGATGAGTCTGTACGCATAAGAGTGATGGTGACAAAAGGCATCGGCTAGCCTTTCTGGTCAGTCACTTTGCCTTTCAGAACATCTGCCGAAAGAGGCAGGACTGTTAACGTTGTCAAGAGCAATGTCAGGAGCTTACGCATATTTTATCAGAAACTCAGTTTCCCTTAATTGTTTGTTCGATAGCGTTATAGAGAGCAGGAAAACGTTGTAATAGCGAAACAGGACGGTTGTTTTCAAGAAAGCAGTGAAGGCTTTGAGCTGTGCATACAAGCGTGTCGCCAACTGTCATTGTATAGCAAAAACCGAGTTTGGCATTAGTCAGTTTCTCCACTTGTACCGAAATAGCGATCACGTCTTTGAAAGTGGTCGGACGTTTGTATTGTACGCTGACAGAAACAACCGGCGAGACGACTCCTTCGGCTTCCATACGCTCATAGCCGTAACCTAACTGGTCCATCCAGTCGATACGTGCTTCTTCCATAAAGCGGAGGTAGTTGGAATGGTGGGTTATGCCCATCCGGTCACACTCGTAGTATTTGACTTGGTGCTGATAAGGTTTCATCGGTTGTAATGAATGGTTATTTGTATGTCACTGTTTCGCTGAGGGGTTTGCGGGAGCGGTGGTGGTCGGAAGGTTGAACGCCATCGGCGGCATAACCGCAGGGCATAATGAATGAGGGCTGGTGGTTGATTGGGAGTTCGAATGCTGCTGCCACTTCAATAGGATCAAAATACTTGACCCAGCAGGTGGCAAGTCCTTGTTCGGTGGCTTCGAGCATCATGTGTGTGCCTACGATGGAACAGTCCATGTCGCCTGTGCTGTGACCGTCTTTGGACCATACTTGGTCGGTATCGTAGCAGACAAGGAAAACAACAGGCGCGTGATAGGCGCAGCGGGTAAGCTCGTTAATTTTGGCGATAGCATCTTCGCTTTGAAGCACATAGATATGCTGAGGTTGGATGTTCTTGGCGGTCGGAGCCAAACGTCCTGCCTCAAGTATGGAATCCAGTTTGGCTTGTTCCACAGGTTTGTCGGAATACTCACGCACGGCGAAACGCTCACGTGCAAGGTTCATAAATGATTGGGGCATTGTGGAAGACTGATTGTTGCAAGCCACAAACAGCATCGCTGCAAAAGCAAGAATGATAAGTTTTTTCATATTCGTTGGTTGTTTTATATTTCCTGACTCGGGCGTTTTTTCAATAGTGCTACCCTGCTGATCTGTCTTTGGCGCTCAGGACACTTTCGCTCCTGTTTATCCACCGCAGGCAGAACACTTAACCTGTATTTTCGCGCAAAGGTACTATAAATTTTGATATAAAAAAGCAACGCACTATTAATTCAAATAGTGCGTTGCTTTTATTGATTCTACACTTGTCCGATACAATACTGAACGACAAGTTGTATTATCCCGCGTTTTATTCAGCGAGTTTGCCCGTGTATGAAGCGGGAACTACAGTGATTTGCTTGTTGGAATCAGTGTATTCGATATCGAAATTGATTTGCATTGTTTTGGCACCGGTATCAATTGTACCCAGCATATTGAGGAAGCGGGCATCCTCAAACACGAATGTTTCACCTACTGTTTGAACCATGGGAGAGAGTTCAGCTATTGAGAATGTGTATCCGTTACCGTTATCTGTGAGACTGAGTCCGTTGGTGAGAACGGTCAATTCGGGCATCTCGTCAACATAGG
>JAIKXR010000050.1 GCA_024683975.1 Paludibacteraceae bacterium | reverse complement strand
ATGATCCTGACGGCTTCATGAAGGGCATCGATCACGGTGTTCCCGGTGACGAACACCTTGGATGGATCCTTGTTCTCCTTGAGCAGGTTGTCGCGGGAGCGCGGCGTGGGAGCGAAGTGCATCGTCGCGAGGTTGCCGGCGATGAGGCGGTTCATCTCCTCGGGCCACGGGGAGTATATGTTCCCTGTCCGAAGTCCTGCCTCGACGTGCCCCACCTCGATCTTGTGGTAGAACGCCGCGAGCGCCGAGGCCATCACCGTTGTGGTGTCACCCTGCACGAGGATCATGTCGGGCTTCCACTCCGCGAACACGCCCTCCATGCCTTTCAGCACCTTGCACGTCACGTCGCCGAGCGTCTGGTTCGGTGCCATGACGTTCAGGTCGAAGTCGGCCTTAAGGCCGAATATCTCCATGACCTGGTCCAGCATCTGCCGATGCTGCGCAGTGACGCACACCTTCACCTCAAGCGAAGGTTCGCCCTTGAGCGCCTTCACTACCGGCGCCATCTTTATCGCCTCGGGTCTCGTCCCGAACACAACCATTATTTTTTTCATGCACTTACTTCATTAGCATCCCATTCAACCACAGAACGAGACGTAAAGTGTTGCAATTGAGAGGTGTATGGGGCGATCCACCCCTTTTGCGAAAGAAACCTCTCTCAAAAGCAACGCGGACAGTATACACCATTCTACGTCAGATAACAACTGGAAGTCCCCTTTTCTTTTTTTTATGAACTGCCGAACGTTCGTGGAGCCTTGCTTGGTTTTACATGATTTTGATGGTAGTTCTCCTGTTAGTCCAGAAATTACCGACAAGCCGCTGCACATGTCAAAAGGCATTTGTCGCTCTTTATTTGCAGGGGTACTGTCATTTTGCCGTCTGAAGAAATGGTGGATGTCCAGCCGAACTGGCGTCATCAAGATAGAAGCTCAATTGCGATGCCTACATACGAAAGAAACCAATCTGCCCCATGAATTCCTGACAAGATGTATCCATTTCAATTTTTTTCGCGACGCTGCATTTGAGCCGTCTTTGGGTTTGACGGCTATCGTATAATTATGCAATCGGACAAGATTCGCACTTTGAAAACGGGATATGCTTACATCAACCGAAACGGCATTGTCAGGCGTTACAAACGACTGTTGGAAGTCCACTATACCCCCTAGAGTGCTCAGCAAAGCATATTCTCCATATTGTGCATCCCAATTTAAGTCATACGTCCTAATGGGGGTACCTTTCTCATTGCGAAAATTAACAGTTAACAATACCTTTCCGTTGGGAGAAGTCCGTTTTCGATAGCTTCGTATCCTACCTGATATCACAACCTTAGAATCTTTAAATAAATTCACATGCCTAATCATTCTCATATCTTCCGAAGGGAGAATACTGTCATCGTCACCACACAAGTACTTGTCAAGAGAAGCAGTATTCGATGCCAAATTTGTCCGATTTGTCTCAAGATTATCCAAGAGCTTAACAACTGCCAGCATAGCGTCCCATGTCTTATAATCTTTCCGATCAATTCTTTTGGCATACAAATCAAGCAGATCAACGTGGAAATAGCGCTTAACTAATACTTTCACTTTTTCAGAAAATATTATTCGCTTAAAATAGTCTTCAACATCAGCAATCTTCCAGCTGTCATTAGCATTCTCATAGTTAGTGTTTACCGGCAAGTGAAAATCACTTGCATCCATCCTATTCGCATCTTTCTTCCAGTGGTGCATTTCAGACAACGACTTGGCTTTGGTCAATGTATCTAGTTCGATATGCCGACCACCTTGGAATGGGAACTGCAACAATTCCGGGCAATACCGTACAAATATCAATGCGATCAACCCATTGAGGTCATCAGAATCTTCAAAATTTCGTCTTAAACAATGGAGCCGCTTGTCAAGAAGAGGCGACAACGGATATACACCTTGAGCAATACTCTCAACTATTGACTTACCAAAATGATATCGGCATCGTGTCTCTCTATAAAGGTGATGCCCGACGCTGGGCGAGTCTTCACTTATACCGTACTTTTCACAAACACATCGTACAGAGCGAGAGAGGACGTTCTCAATGGCTGATTGCAATACGGGCTGAAGGGCATCGCCCAATATCCCAGATCGACGACTTTTCTTTCCTATTAATTCACTAGCTGTCAAGTCCCAGTACGTTCTTAGCAATTCTCCTGCCGCCCCTGGTAATTGATAAAGGGGTTCCCATAAGTGCCACGATCTGACATATGCCTTTTTGTGAAAGGACATCATCGTGTCAAACGACAAGTTCACACACTGGTCTAAAGTAAGATAGGACCGCTTGCCAAATTTAAAGTCAGTATTGTTAAGCCTAAAACCTAATGCACTCGCGATACTACTGGCTATTTGGTAGTCTTCGATGTAATCTTTCCTGCTTTTGTCAGTATAAGAATAAATTCGCAAAGCATTTAAATCGCATCCCGAGGCCAATGCCAAAAGGAATGTAAGGCGACTATCGATCCCGCCCGAAAGATTTACGGTCAATCGATTAGTCCGACTTGTAATGCCGCGGAGGATTCTTGACCACTTTCCGAACCATTGATCCAATACATCTAATCCTTTTTCCAACGGGATACTTTCCGTGTTCTCATAAGTGCGTACAATTTTAATGTTTCCATTCCGCTTGTCAATCAAGACCTCTGTATTTCTGTCAAGTAACTTTATTTCGGTGATGGCCGTTTCCTCATACGCTAGGCTACAAACTGGAAGAGCTAAGAATTGATAGATGTAGTCTTCATTGAGTGTGAGCTTCACTCTCTTTTTGAGAACGTTCTGTAACTCAAAAAATGAATTTGACAGGGCAAAATAACCATCTGACCGGTAAAGATAAAGTCCAAAGCACCCGTTTGAATCCTGCTCTATACTGATGGTATTATCATATGCAGTAATTCTGACGTAGCACCCCGTACCATCCAATTCATCTTTCACATAATTTGTGTAGATTCCACTTTCCGTAATTACAAATCCGTAAAGCGCAGACTCAACATTTTCTAGCGAATCTGAATCAATCACAAAGAAATTGTCTTCTGGTCGATATGTTATCCCCGTTACTTTCATTACTTATCCTCATCTTGCTGATGTCAGTCTGTTATATAACACTACTCACAAAAACATGAGAGCCCAAAGCTCCCCTATTACGAATAGCACCTACAGCCGTTGCTTTCTGGCAACCGCTGTCCCGCGGAATCGTCAGCATAGAGGGCGCGACCGTTCATATATTCAGCAGGACATCTCCCTCCCGCAGCAGAGGTCGGCTATTCGCCTTG
>JAIKXR010000031.1 GCA_024683975.1 Paludibacteraceae bacterium | reverse complement strand
CCGAAGGATATACGCTGGCATTTTATAGGTCATCTCCAGACAAACAAAGTGCGTCAGATAGTGCCGTTTGTACACTTGATACACAGTGTTGACAGCGAGAGGCTGCTGAGTTGCATCAACAATGAGGCGGCGAAGGCAGGCAGAAGAGTGAATGTACTGTTGGAGATGCACGTAGCCAAAGAGGAGAGCAAGACGGGATTGACAAAGGATGAATTGGATAGGCTGATGAGTGATTGGGATATGAATGGCGGCTATGGGAATGTGATGGTAAGAGGTGTGATGGGAATGGCCACAAATACGGATGACGAGGATGAGTGGCGCAGGTGCTTCAGAGAGATATCCGCAGCAGGAAAGAGAGTGGAAGAAAAACTGATGAGAGGCGAGAAAGCAATAGTGTCAATGGGTATGTCGGAAGATTATGAAGTGGCTATAGAAGAAGGCTCGACCATGGTAAGAGTGGGGTCAAAGATTTTCGGAGAGAGGAATTATTGATGCGAAAGATATTAGTGATACTATTGATGTTGGCAATCTGCGTGAGTATTTATGCGGAGCGGACAACACGTATATATGGGTATGTACTGGACCGTCAGAACGTGGGAATTGAGATGGTGAACGTATATTTGGATGACGGCGTGACAGGCACAACCACCAACAAGAACGGTTACTACACACTGACCATACCAATGCAGGACACGGTGTGCCTGACTTATTCATTCCTCGGCTATACGACTCTTAAGCAATACATATACACGGAACAGGACGTGCTGAATGTGAACGTGGTGATGCAAGAGGAGACTACTGCATTGGGCGAGGTGGAAGTGAGAGGCATACAGAAGCAACAGGGAATGATGGACAACACAACGACTGAAATTATTCACCTGATGCCTGATGCGACCGGCGGCTCGATAGAGAGTCTGCTCATTACTTTTGCGGGCGTTAATCAGAACAATGAACTTAGTACGCAGTATAACGTTCGCGGGGGCAGTTTTGACGAGAACTCGGTGTATGTGAACGGAATGGAGATTCACCGTCCGCTGCTGCTCAGGAGCGGTCAGCAGGAGGGGTTGAGTTTTGTGAATGCGGACATGGTGGAGCAGGTCAATTTTTCGGCAGGCGGTTTTTCTGCCGAATACGGGGACAAGATGTCGAGCGTACTGGACATACGATACAAGCGTCCTGATAGATTTGAGTCGAAACTGAGTGTGAGTTTGCTGGGTGCCAATGCATACTTGGGCTGGGGTAACGGCAAGCACAGCCAGATGCACGGCATCAGATACAAGACGAGCAAGTATCTGCTTGGCGCGCTGCCGACATCCGGCAATTACCAGCCTAACTATTTCGATTATCAGACACAGATGACATGGACGCTGCCAAGGGAGTGGCAGTTGGCGTTCTTGGGCAACTTCTCGCTTAATAACTACACATTCCTGCCCGATTCGGAGAGTGAGGGTTTCGGATCATACACGCAGGCGATGAACAGGACTATCTACTACGAGGGGAAGGAGAAGGACAGGTTTTTGACCACTTTCGGAGCGATGACGGCATCAAAGCAATACACATTTGGAACTGACAACAAGTTAGATATAAATTTCACGCTTAACGGATTCTACACCCGCGAACAGGAGACATACGACATATTAGGCGACTATATACTGTCGGAGCAGTCGTTAGGCGGGACGAAGGCAACCGCTTCGCAGGCAGGTGAGATGACTGACAGCATAGGCGACAGAGCCGTGATAGCTGAGGGTATCAACCACGAACATGCGCGCAATCAGTTGCAAGCAGGCGTGATATCAGTCAGTCACAAAGGGCAATGGCAGAAAGGGCGGAACACGCTGTCGTGGGGTCTGCAAGGTCAGGCAGAACTGATAAGCGACCATATATCGGAGTGGGAGTGGCGTGACTCGGCAGGATATTCGATGCCGAACGACAACAGGTCAATGCAACTCTTTTACACCCTGAAAGGTGAGAACAGTATGCGCAGCGGGAGAATGGAAGCCTACGTGCAGGACGCATACAAATGGAACACGGAGGCAGGCAATGTGATACTGACCGGCGGGGTAAGAATGAACTGGTGGAACTTCACCAATGAGGTGTTGGTGTCGCCAAGGGCTAATTTGGTATGGTTCACAGGCAAGAAAAGGGATATGTCGCTGAGGTTCGGAACAGGACTTTATTATCAAGCGCCGTTCTACAAGGAATTGCGCGACACAGTGACAACCAATGGTGTGACAAGGATAGTGCTGAATGACCAACTGAAAGCACAGAGGTCGGTGCATGCAGTGTTAGGTATGGACTATTATTTTCGTGCGTGGGGCAGACCGTTCAAGTTCACCACCGAACTATACGGCAAATATACGGACAGAATGGTATCGTACACGATTGAGAACGTGAGGGTTCGTTATTCAGGCAAGAACGACAGCCGCGCCTATACGTTGGGGGCAGACTTGAAGTTGTATGGAGAGTTAGTGCCTGGAGTGGACTCGTGGGTGAGTCTGAGCGCGATGCGCAGCCGGATGCACATGGACGACGACAAGTACAACCTCGGATGGTTTCCCACCCCGCAGGAGCAACGCTGGGCGGTTACATTCTTCTTCCAGGACTATATTCCCAAGTTCCCGCAGTACCGTCTGCATCTGAAGTTTATCTATTCGGAGGGTCTGCCTTTTGGTTATCCGCACAGGGAGGATATGCGCTATTTGGGACACTTGTCATCGTACAAGCGTTTGGACGTGGGGGCGAGCAGGACTTTTTCCGCTGCGACAGACAAGTTTATGCGCAAGAAAGGCGCAGAACACATAGAATCGTGGAGCATATATTTCGAGGTGTTCAATATAGTAGGCTGGAAGAATGTCAATTCGTACTACTGGATCTCCGCCGCCAACGGCAACCAGTGGGCGAGTCCGAATTACCTGACCGGAAGGATGTATAACCTGAGATTAGCCATTTCGCTTAAATAATCACGACAATGAAAGAGACACCGATGATGGAGCAGTTCCGCAAGATCAAGGAGCAATACCCCGATGCGTTGCTACTTTTTCGTTGCGGGGACTTCTACGAGACATATTCGGAGGATGCAATAAAGGCATCAAAGGTGCTGAATATAACTCTGACGCGCCGTAATAACGGTGCTTCAACTCCATCGACAGAGATGGCGGGATTCCCGTTTCATGCTTTGGACACGTACCTGCCCAAGTTGGTGAGGTCGGGAATGCGCGTGGCTATATGTGACCAATTGGAAGACCCAAAATTAGCAAAAAAATTAGTCAAGAGGGGTGTAACTGAATTGGTGACACCCGGTTTGAACTACTCGGACGCGGCAATGCCTGCGAAGGAGAACAATTTTGTAAGTTGCGTGCATTTTGCGCCTACTGTGAAAGGTCATAGTCAGCATTTTGGTATCGCGTTCTTGGACATATCCACCGGTGAGTTTATGGCAGCAGAGGGTAATGGCGACTATATCAACAACCTGTTGTCATCTTTCGCACCAAAAGAAGTGCTGTTCATAAGAGACAAGAAGCAGCAGTTTGAAGAGGTGTTTGGCAACAGATATTTTACATACTGCTTGGACGATTGGATGCTGACGTTAGACTCTGCAACTGACAGACTGACACGTCAGTTCGGAGTGCAGAACCTGAAGGGCTTTGGCTTTGAGACGTTGCCACAGGCAGTGACCGCTGCGGGAGGCATACTTCATTACCTGGATATGACGCAGCACCTGCAGACAGGTCATATTCAACATTTGAGCAGGATAGAGGCCGACAAGTACGTATGGCTTGACACGTTTACGATACGCAACTTGGAGATGTTCGGAGCCAGTCCGACCGACCCACATACGCTGCTGGGTGTGATAAACAGAACATTGACACCGATGGGCAGCCGATTGCTCAAACGCTGGGTAGGAATGCCGTTAAAGGAGGTACGTCCGATAAGAAACAGACAGCAAGTGGTTGAGTACTTTTTCCGTCACCCTGATGTACGCGAAGAACTGGAACGGCTGCTAACCGGGATGAACGATGTGGAGCGGCTTGTGAGCCGTTTGTCAACAGGCAGAATCAGTCCGCGTGAGTTGGCAGGATTAGGAGTTGTGTTGCAGAGTATTGTGCCGGTGAAAACAATGCTGGAGGAAGCGACGGAATCGTCATACTTACAGACGCTCAACGGACAGTTGAGTCTGTGCGAAGAACTGGCACTGAAGATAAAGAAGAGTTTAGCTGTCAATCCTCCAGCCATACGCGGCAAAGGCGATATGATAGGCGCGGGTGTGGACGAGGAACTCGACCGCTTGCGCGACATTCGGAGCAACAGCAAAGATTATCTTGTCAGACTTCAGCAAAGAGAAATAGAAAGAACAGGGATACAGAGTTTGAAGATCAGTTACAACAATGTTTTCGGCTATTATCTTGAGGTCCGCAACACGTATAAGGATATGGTGCCGCAGGACTGGATAAGAAAACAGACGCTGGTTAATGCGGAGCGGTACATAACACCTGAACTGAAGACATACGAGGAGGAAATCAATACTGCGGAGGAGAAGATACAGATAATTGAGGGGCGGATATTCGATGAACTGGTGATGTACGGCACTCAGTTTGCAGGAGCGATACAGACAGATGCCAACGTGTTAGCGCAACTGGACTGTCTGCTCAGTTTTGCGTTAGTGGCAGCTGATTACCATTATGTATGTCCTGAGGTGAATGACGGGCTGGTGATCGACATACGTCAGGGTCGTCATCCCGTGATAGAGCGTCATTTGCCTGCCGGCGAGAGTTATATAGCCAACGATGTGAGGTTAGATAATGAGTCACAACAGATTATTGTGCTGACCGGTCCTAATATGGCGGGTAAGTCCGCATTGCTTCGTCAGACGGCACTGATAACTCTGATGGCACAGATTGGTTCGTTCGTGCCTGCCGAGAGTGCGTCTGTCGGGTTGGTTGACAAGGTGTTCACGAGGGTTGGAGCGAGCGACAACATATCTTCGGGAGAATCGACTTTCATGGTTGAGATGAACGAGGCGGCGGGCATACTGAACAACTTGAGCGAACGGTCGCTTGTGCTGTTCGACGAACTGGGCAGAGGTACATCCACTTACGACGGAATATCAATAGCATGGGCAATAGTGGAATATCTTCACGAGAGCAGATACCGTTCAAAGACTTTGTTTGCCACACATTACCATGAACTGAACGAGATGGAAAAGACTTTTGAGCGGATACGTAACTACAATGTGTCAGTTAAAGAGTTGGACGGCAAGGTTATTTTCCTGCGGCGGCTGGCAGTTGGCGGTTCGGAACACAGTTTCGGTATTCACGTGGCGCAGCTGGCAGGTATGCCGAAATCGATTGTGGAGCGTGCAAAAGTGATACTTGCAGACCTTGAGGGCAAACAGACCAACAAGGCAGGCGCACTGAAACAAGCGGGGCAAAGAGAAGGACTGCAACTTTCGATTTTCCAACTTGACGACCCGGTGTTAGAGCAAATACGTGATGAGGTGAAAGCAATGGATATCAATAAACTGACACCGATTGACGCATTAAACAAACTTTCAGAAATACAGAAACTTGTCGGCGGATAGCCTATAGAAAAAATATGGCTTTACTAATTATATTTCTTTTATTATCGATTGCGTTGTCGTTTCTCTGTTCGCTATTGGAATCGACACTGATGTCCACGACGTTGAGTTTCATTACTTTGCGAGAACAGGAAGGTTATAAGGCCGCCACACGGATGAAACAGTACAAACTGGAGCCCGACCAGCCGTTAGCAGCCATCCTGTCGTTCAATACGATAGCCAACACGGCGGGCGCAACGGCAGTCGGTCATCAGGCAACATTGGTTTTTGAGTCGTTGCCCATCGGGGTGGTGAGCGCGGCGATGACGCTGCTCATTCTTATTTTCTCTGAAATCATACCGAAAAAAATCGGCACAAGTTACTGGAAGCACCTGATGGGTTTCACCGCAGGGGTGATTCGCATTCTGATTGTGGTGATGTACCCGCTCGTTCTTCTGTTCCGCTGGATAGGCAAGATTTTCCCCGACAATGACGAAGCGACGGTCAGCCGCGACGAGGTGGTGGCGATGGCGAGCGTCGGCGAAGAGGAGGGCGTGATTGAAGAGGACGAGAACAAATTCATCCACAACATCATACACATAGACGATGTGAAGGCGAGCGACGTGATGACCCCGCGTGTCGTGGCAGCGATTGCAAGCGAACAGATGACACTGCGCGAGTACTACGATGATGACCAATACGACCATTTCTCGCGCATACCCGTTTATGCCGAATCGCCCGAATACATCACTGGTTACGTGCTTCGCGATGACGCTTTGGAGGACCTGGCGGAGGATAATTTCACCAAAACACTGGGCGAAATCAAACGCCCCATCCCTATCTTCAACGAGGATATGTCCATCGGCGAGATTTTCGATCTGCTGCTCAAGCAGCGCAGCAAGATTGCCGCCATCATTGACGAATACGGCTGCTTCCAAGGGATTCTTACGATGGAGGATATTATTGAAACTATTTTCGGATTAGAGATAGTGGACGAGAACGACGAGATAACCGATATGCAGGCGTATGCACGCGAACGCTGGCAGCAACGCCTCAAACGCTACAAGAAGGAGAAGAAATGAGATGAAAGACAAGCGTGAGATACGTTCAGTGGCGTGGATGATTGCATTTCTTGTGTCCCCCACTCTGTTAGGATTGATTTTGGCGGACAATATATCTTCATCGGATTTCAGGGTGATGGCAAACACGACAGCGGGAGATATTGCCGCTTACTTGCTGTATATAATAGGTGGAATGGCGTGTTACGCGATGGGACTGGCGGTGTTCAAGCGCAAGACATTCTTTTATATAGCGACACTGACATTTGTTCCGGCGGGAATAGACATCGTACACCAGATACTGAACGGAGCCACCACATCCCTGCTCTTCCTTTACACGTGTGCCATAGCAGAGGCGGGCGAACTGTGGGAACTGTTCACCACCTACTGGTGGGTATTAGGAACGGCCATCGCGCTGTGGATCTCGTACCTGATACTGAACAGGAAGCATGTAAAAAACGAGTACATTATAGCTAACCGGCGGCTGCGGTACGTGATTGCGGCAGTGTGTTTGGTTTTTTATTTGGTTTTCGGTCATCTGGAGGCTGTACGTCAATCTAATCCTGCTAATACATTCATCTACGGAGCGGAGGTTGTGAGATTGCAGCGGACGATAAAGAATGCGGATAAAACGCTGCGGGATTTCCGTTTCGGGGCCGAATATAAGAAAGAGGATGCCACACAATCTGAAGAAAGCGAAGATTTAGTGGTTTTTCTTATAGGTGAGACGACACGGTATGACCATTGGCACTTGAACGGTTATGGACGTGAGACATCACCGATGTTGGATGCACGTGCGGGTCAGATTGTCAGTTTCGACAGTTGTTACAGCGTGAGCAACCTGACAGCGGTGAGCGTGCCGATGATGCTCTCACGCGCCACACCCGATGAATTGGGGCGGTTGTACGAGGAGAAGAGTCTGACTGAAGTTTTCCAAGAGGCTGGATATATGACGGCATGGATTGCCGACCAGAGTTTTACCAACGAACAGTTGCTGCGCATATCCTCCGCCTGCGACGAATCCTACTACTTCGAGGCAGGCAACAAACTGCAACGCTCGTTTATGGACTCTGTATTGCTGCCGCCGTTAAGACAGGAAATAGCCAAAGCGGGAAACAGAAAAGAGATGATTGTCATTCATTCGTTAGGCTGCCACTTCAAGTATTCAGCACGCTATCCGGAGCGGTTCAGCGTGTTCCTGCCCGACATGAAAGAGAAGGATATAAGGGCGATTATAGAGAATATGGACTTGTCAAGCGGCAAACTGATTCGCGACAGGCTCATACTGAATGAGATAAGGGATATCTTTGTGAACAGTTACGACAATGCCATTCTCTTCACCGACTGGTTTATTGATGCCGTCATCAAAGAACTTGAGCAGACGGGCAGTCGTGCGGTATTGGTATATGTGAGCGACCATGGCGAGAACCTATTGGACGATGAAAGGAACATGTTGCTTCACGGTTCATACTACGGCAGCCGCTACGAATATCACGTTCCGCTCTTCATTTGGACATCTTCGCAATATAGAGATGCCTATCCGGAAAAGATACGGGCAATGGAAGCGAACAAGAACAAGGTTATCAGCACTATGCACCTGTTCCACTCGCTGCTTGACCTCGGACATGTCCGTTTCCCCGGCTGGGAACAAGAAAGAAGCGTCTGCTCCGACTCGTGCCGGGAGGAGAATCCGGTAATCGGCTTGGATGCCAACCTGAAATGCAAGGAAATACCAAAATAATTGATAATTAAGAAATTATTCTATTTAATCACAATATCTTATGCAGTACTTTTTAGCAGTCATCGGCGGAGGCCCCGCAGGTTACACCGCCTCAGAGAAGGCTTTGAAAGCCGGTAAACAAGTTGTTATATTTGAGCAGGAGTCACTGGGCGGCACGTGCCTGAACGTTGGCTGTATCCCCACCAAGACCCTGCTGTACAGCGCGAAACAGTATTTCAACGCCGTTAATGCCGACAAGTACGGCGTTCACGCCGACACGGTTAGTTTCGATTACGGCAAGATGGCGCAGCGCAAGCAGAAAGTGGTACGCAAACTGGTAGCCGGAATCAAGCAGCGTCTGAAGAGCGACCTCTGCACGGTGGTCAATGCCGCTGCCACGGTGGTCAGTCGCACCGATGAGAAGGTTGTAATCGAGGCCAACGGCGAACAGTATGAAGCCTCCAACCTGCTTATCTGCACCGGTTCTACCAACTTTGTTCCTCCTATCCCGGGCGTGAAGGACAATGCTGCCGTATGGGATTCGACGGATGCCCTGGCAGCTACCGTTCTGCCCCAATCGATGATTATCGTCGGCGGCGGCGTGATCGGTATGGAGTTCGCCACGCTCTACCACGAACTGGGCGTGCCTGTGACCGTGGTGGAGGCGATGCCGCAGATTCTGCCCAACCTCGACCCCGACATCGTCCAACTGCTGCGCGACAAATACGAGAAGAGCGGCATACGCATCCTGACCGACACGAAGGTTATGTCATTGGATGGCGGCAAAGTGACCGCACAGACCGCCGCAGGCGAAGACCTGACATTAGAGGCTGAACATGTGCTCATCAGCGTGGGCCGCCGCTCAAGACTGACAGGACTGGAGGCTATGACCGACCTCGCCGTCAATCGCGGCATCACAGTGGACGAGAAGATGCGCACCAACCTAAGCAACGTCTATGCCGCAGGCGATGTGACAGGCAAGATCATGCTGGCGCACGTGGCAAGCCGTCAGGCGGAAGTGGCGGTGGCCAACATGCTGGGCGAGACAGACCAGACGATTGACTACAACGCCATCCCGTCGGTGGTCTATACCAACCCCGAGATAGCAGGCGTGGGACGCATGGAGAAAGACCTCGCAGAAGGCACCTACGAGGTCCGCAGCCTGCCGATGGCGTTCTCCGGCCGTTTCGTAGCCGAGAACGAGGGCGAGACGGGTCTGTGCAAGATGATTATTGACAAAGAGACCCGCAAAGTGCTTGGTGTCCACATGATCGGCAATCCCTGCTCGGAGTTCGTGGCAGCCGCCTCGTTTGCCGTCCGTATGGGC
>JAIKXR010000010.1 GCA_024683975.1 Paludibacteraceae bacterium | reverse complement strand
AATTGAAGTATGCAAATTAGAGCTAATATAGAGGTGTGAGCCTTTCATCGTGTTTGTTATGGCGGTACCGCCATAACAAACACGATGAAAGGCTCACACCTCTATATTAGCTCTAATTTGCATACTTCAATTTTTTGTTGTTCCTTTGCGCCATCTTAAAAAGTCAACCTCCTTAGGAAAGGAGTAAACCTTTTCAGTAAACGAGTCAAAAGTTTACGTTTCTTAAGATACTATCTCAGTAAGCGAGTCAACCTTTTTCAGGTTTAGTCACACTATTAGTCACTACGTATGATGCTGGTAGTGGAGTAATGTATGAATCACATACGAATCACATATGAATCACCTAAGATTGATAGCACACATATAGCATCCATATAGCATACATGATGGTGCTATTTGCGGATTTTTCTTGCGTTTACGATTGGGGAGAAAGGCGTTCGAAAGAATTGACACGCTGACGGTCGTAGGGGCGGGAATGGCGGATGTAGTTCTCCGAGAAACCGTACATCACACCATGATCGTTCTTGCCTTCCCACAGGACGGTCTGCGGCAAACCATCACAAGAAGCGTAGAACGCCTTCAGTTTGTTGTCGCTCACCTCATGCAAGACCTGACTGCGGCGGTGGCGCTCCTTCATCGGGACTACCGGCAGGTCCATCGCCAGCATCCTCGTGCCTTCGCGCTCCGAATAGGTGAAGATGTGCAACTGACTGACCGGCAAGAACTCAACGAACGCTTTGTATGTTTCCCAACGCTCGTCCGTCTCGCCTCTCACGCCCACCATACAGTCCACACCGATAAAAGCGTGGGGCAGTGCCTGACGGATGTAACTGACCCGCTCGCGGAAGAGTGCGGTGTCGTAATGGCGGTTCATAATGCGCAGCACCTCGTCCGAACCCGACTGCAAAGGAATATGGAAATGCGGCGCGATATGTGATGACTGCGCCACGAAATCAATAATTTCTGTAGACAGGAGGTTTGGTTCGACACTGCCAATGCGCACACGGTAGGGCTTGTCGAAAGGAAGAGTGTCCAAAGCCCGCAGCAGGTCAAGGAATGTCTCGCCGGTGGTCCGTCCGAAGTCGCCTATATTGACCCCTGTCAGCACAATCTCATTCGCCCCCTCTGAGAGAGCGGTCACCGCCTGCGCGCAGACAGCAGCGATGGAGGGGTTGCGGCTTCTGCCACGGGCGTAGGGGATGGCGCAATAGGTGCAGAAATAGTTGCAGCCGTCCTGCACTTTCAGGAAACAGCGCGTGCGGTCGTCTTTGGAACAGGCGGACAGAAAAACGTCCTCGCGTTTGGGAACGACGCGGTCCACCTCCGCCATATCGGCAATCTCCTTCGGGTGCAGCCGCGCATAGCAGCCTGTCACAATGATTTTCGCGCCCGGGTTCTCGCGGCGGACGCGGTGGATAGCCTGACGGTCTTTCTGGTCGGCGGTGTCCGTTACGGTGCAGGTGTTGACTATCACCAAATCAGCCTCCTCGCCCTGTTGGGCACGCTCATAGCCGCGTTGGACGAGTTCGTTCATCAGCGCGCTCGACTCAGCAAAATTCAACTTGCAGCCTAATGTGACGATACGTACTTTCAACTGATTCCGAACATTTTCCCGAACTCGGCGGGTGCGGGTGCTGTGATGGTCAGCGGCTCTTTGCGGACGGGGTGGAGCAGGGTGATGGAACGAGCGTGAAGCGAAATGCCGCCGTCGGGATTGCTCCGCTTGGCTCCGTATTTGAGGTCGCCCTTGACGGGACAGCCTATCGCCGCCAGCTGGCAGCGTATTTGATGGTGGCGGCCCGTTTCCAGACGTATCTCCCAGAGGTGGTACCGCTCGCTGTGGGCTATGATGCGGTAGTGCAGCACGGCATCCTGCGCTTTCCGGTGCGGGGAGAGGTGCGCGCCTGCGGGTACGATGAACGACTTGTTCATCTTCTCGTTGCGCCACATCCGGTGCCGTAGCGTCCCTTCCTCTTCGGCGGGACATTGCGCCGTGACTGCCCAATAGACTTTCTGTATGCCTGTGCCTCCGTTCTCGGACATGGTCTGTGATTCGGTATGCTCTTTGAGCATCTCGCACAGTCTCGCCAACGCCTTGCTTGTGCGGGCGAAGAGTACCGTTCCGCTTGTCGGACGGTCTATTCGGTGGGGAAGACCCAGAAAGACCTCACCCTGTTTGTGGTACTTGTCCTTGATATAGGCTTTCACGCTGTCAATCAGCGAAGGGTCGCCCGTCTTGTCGCCCTGCACCAGTTCGCCGCACGTCTTGTTGACGGCAATTAGATGGTTGTCCTCGTAAAGAACGGTCATCGCTCTGCGGTTTATTGGTTGGCGTTGTTCACTAACACCCGCGAATGTGGCGGCACTGAATGCGTCAGCCACTGGTTGCCGCCTATGACAGAATGGTGTCCGATGGTGATGCGTCCCAGCAGGGTGGCGTTGGAATAGACGGTCACATAGTCTTCCAGAACGGGGTGGCGGGGTTGGTTGATCATATTGCCGTGCTCGTCTGTCTGGAAGTTCTTCGCTCCGAGGGTGACACCCTGGTACAGGGTCACGTGGTTGCCGATGATGCACGTCTCGCCGATGACCACGCCCGTACCGTGGTCGATGGCGAAGTACTCGCCGATCTGCGCGCCCGGGTGGATGTCAATACCGGTGAGCGTATGTGCCCTTTCCGTCAGTATGCGGGGGATGATTTTCACACCTAACCGGTGCAGACAGTGCGCGACGCGGTAGTTGATTATCGCCTGGATGAATGGGTAGCAGTAGATGACCTCGTCGCGGTTGTCCACAGCGGGGTCGTTGGCTATCATCGCCTCCACATCCGTATAGAGCAGACGCTCTATTTCAGGCATTTCGGCGAGAAAAGCGTCCGCTTTCTCCACGGGTATCTGGTCGCACAGCACCAGCCGCAACTGCTGTTTGCGGACATTCAGATAGTTCTCCAGCAGATGCTCTTCCGTAGGGCAGGGTTCAAAGTAACCAGGGAAAAAGATGTTTTTCGACAGCAGCGCAATCTGCTTGATGGCTTGTATATCAGGACATTTCATCGTTCGATAGTGTTTTCAGGTTAATCAGCCGGGCTGAAGCGGAAATCTCGCCTTCGCCGTTCAGTATCTGCCAGCGGCACGAATCGCCCGTATCCGAAAACCGGATGGCATAGTCGTCTCCTTCCTTGATTTCGCGCGAGTATTGGATGGAGAGTCGCAGCGGAACAGGTTCGTTCATAAAACCCGGTCGGTGGACATTGAGCATGTGCTCGAGGTACTTGCATGAGTTGCAGTGGCCGTTGTAGTCAAGGTCCGAATAAACGACACGTGATGTAAACGCAGTCGGCACATCGCTAAGCGGCATCATCCTCGGCAGACGGGGTAGGGACAGTTCCTCACCATCCACACAGTCCGCGAACATCGGCAGGTCGAACGCATTGACAGCCTGCCGCGTCTTCAGGTCCAGTACCGCCCATACGCTTTTCACACGACCAATCACCTCCCCGTCTGTGCCGCTGCCCTTGTAAAAGCGGTAGTTACGGGTGGAGAGCATGTGTGCGTTGCGCTCAATCCAAGTCTCAATGGTCACCACCTCGCCGTGTACAGGCAGTTCCTGCATCTCGATGTCCATACGTGAAAGAATCCACGTGTAGCCGTATGGCAGCAGCTGCTTGATGCCGAATCCCAGCCGGTCAGCCACATCGCCCGCCGTCTGAAGCAGCCTGTTCTCAAGATTATATAAACGCCAATGCCGTGTCGTATCCACTTCTTGGTACGACACGGGCAGGGTATAAGTGTATTTCATCGGGTGAGAAACGGTACCATTATCGGGTCAGCAACAGATATTGCCAAGCGGGCAACGTAAACGTGGTGGTC
>JAIKXR010000015.1 GCA_024683975.1 Paludibacteraceae bacterium | reverse complement strand
ACTGACCGTACACTCACCTTGCCGATGCCCGTTCATGAGGACAAGTGGCA
The DNA here is from genome assembly GCA_024683975.1 of Paludibacteraceae bacterium. Classification (GTDB taxonomy): domain Bacteria; phylum Bacteroidota; class Bacteroidia; order Bacteroidales; family Paludibacteraceae; genus Colicola. The sequence continues at coordinate 17,877 of JAIKXR010000015.1, read as the reverse complement.
CTATACTTTGCCTTCCGACTATAAAGCTACCATATATTTTGACAACGGCTATTGTCTTGACTCCAACCTGCTCGTATTGCCGCTTGAGTTCCAAGTGCGTTATCCTTCATGGCTTATGGAGCAGCACTGGAACGATGCCATTGGCTTGCTCGTCGATTCTCTCAACGGCGGCTACCATTTTTATGCTTTCCAGTGGTATAAGGACGATGTGCTGATGCCAGGTGAAACCAAACCTTATTTATATTGTCCGCAGTACCTTGAATCAGACGCTCTCTATAGTGTGGCTCTGTCACGTGCAAGCGACTCGCTTACCTACTTCACTTGCTATCTCTCGCCAGACTTGTCGCAGCAGCAGATTGTTACGCCGTCTTTGCCATATATCTCTGTCGTTCCGACGCAAGTGGTGGTAGAGAATCCTGTGGTCAATATTCTTTGCGTCAATAGTGGTACGTATGAGATTTTTGATCCGTATGGTGCCAAAATCACCAGTGGCATTTATCACCCGGGGGCGCATAATGCTTACGAGGTCCTGTTGCCTGCCGTGCCGGGTGTATATATATTCCATTTACACGACTCGTCCTACTTGGAGCGAACCGTCAAAGTGCTGATTAAATGATGAAAAGACAATTAACCATAGTTCTTCTGTGCCTATTGGCATTCTCGCCTGTATTGGCGCAGACTCGTATTGCCGGCGAACCTTCTATGAGAGGATTGTCTTCACGTCGTTTCACCTACCGCGAAGTCAAGCGTCAGCGTGATACACGCGGTCTGCTCTATTCAAAAGAAACAGGCGATGTACATACATTCGGATTTTATGGCATAGGTGCTTACTCCAATATATTTGGCGGTCCAGAACTACTCAAGTTGAAACCCGGTGGATATGACGGACGTTTTGGTATGGTCTATGAGTTCCGTCAGGGCTTGTTTATGCTTCAGACAGGTATAGGTGTTTCGCTTCGCGAGATACGCAACAATGTCAGCGATGTGCGCTTTACCAATACAGATCTTATCATTCAGGATCCTCTTTGGGAGCGTGTTGTTGACTCTTGGGGGACACCGCTCACATCGCTATCGTATGCAGTATCGAGCCGTCAGGACCACCTGATGCAACTTCATGGGCAGATACCTCTGCTCGCGGGTATGCATGTCTATGGATATTACGTTATGGGTGGTCTGACTTTCACTTTTCCATTTGTTCAGGAAACCAAGACTGAAATGAACGTCACCTCCCGAGGGTCGTACGACCGTTATTACGGTATGGGAGAAAACACAGAATGGATGGAGATGGACAACCATGGATATCGTGAGCAAGTACCGCTCAAAACCCGTAATGACGAAACGGACAAGCGTTTTGACGTACTGCTGACGCTCGAAACCGGATACGATTGGACGGTCAAGAAAGACGTGGCGCATTTCCGTATAGGTGCATACGCCGATTTGGGATTGTTCAATTTCTCCACGCAGTCCTCTAAACCTGCTATTTATATACCGTACGTATCGAAGTGGGATTTTGCCACGTTCACAGCTATGCCTATTTGGTTCTCCAATTCGATGGGTAATTATTATCTGCATAATTTTTCAGCCGGACTTAAGTTCACTATTCTCTTCAACTTCCCAGGCAAGGAGAAATGCATCATGTGCGGACTCCGTGACCGTAACAGAAGATATAGATAATACCGGGTATTTCTATATAGGTAAAGAAGAGGTTATGGCAGTTATGCGTTTAACCTGTTCTTGTTCAATTGTAACATTCATTACTTTTCTCTATCGAAATTGTTTGTTCAAAATATACTGATTGTCTAACAATTCCATTTATCAGAGTATCACTATATTATTGAAATAAATATAATTGATATGAATATTCTTGTAACAGGCGGTGCCGGCTTTATAGGCTCGCACACGCTCATCGAACTTTACAAAGCCGGACATACAGCTGTAGTGGTGGACAATCTGTACAACTCCAGCGAGGAGTCGCTTAGACGTGTGGCTCAACTGACGGGTATTGACCATATTCCATTCGTAAAGGCGGATATACGCGACAGGGAAACATTGGAACAGATTTTTGCGAACAACCATTTGGACGCATGCATACATTTTGCGGGATTGAAAGCAGTAGGTGAGTCGGTGACTAAACCGTTGGAGTACTACGAGAATAATATGAACGGCACGTTTGTCCTGCTTGATGTTATGCGCCGTCACAACTGCAAGAATATCATTTTCTCTTCATCGGCAACCGTGTATGGCGATCCGGCAATCATTCCGATAACAGAAGACTGTCCCAAAGGTCAATGCACTAACCCTTACGGTCAGACCAAATCAATGTTGGAGCAAGTGATGATGGATTTGCAACAATCAGACACTGAGTGGAATGTTGTATTGCTTCGTTATTTCAATCCTATCGGTGCACATCCGTCCGGACGCATAGGCGAGAATCCTAACGGCATACCTAACAACTTAATGCCATATATCACGCAGGTGGCTGTAGGCAAACGCGAGCGACTCGGGGTTTTCGGTAACGACTATCCCACTCACGATGGCACTGGTGTTCGCGACTATATACACGTGGTTGATTTGGCTATGGCGCATGTGGCCGCTTTGCAGGTTGTTGAACGCCGGCAGGGACTCGCCATCTACAATATCGGCACAGGACACGGATATTCGGTATTAGACGTTGTTAATACTTTTATGCGCGTCAATAATATCATTATCCCCTATGACATCAAGCCTCGTCGAGCTGGAGACATAGCGACCTGCTATTGTAATCCGAAAAAAGCCGAGCGGGAATTGGGATGGAAAGCACGATACGGCTTGGACGATATGTGTCGCGATTCGTGGAATTGGCAGAAAAACAATCCTGACGGGTATTGATAGTTAAGAGTAAATAGTGAATAGTAGATAAGAGTATATGGAAAAAGGTTTAGTAATTAAGTATTTTAATGAGCGATTTGGTAGTGAGAAATGCTCTGTGTATGTGTCTCCCGGTCGTATCAATTTGATAGGCGAACACACTGATTATAATGGCGGTTTCGTTTTTCCGGGTGCCGTGGAGCAATGTATAGTGGCGGCCATTGCGCCTAACGGAACGAACAGAGTAAGAGCCTATTCGATTGACTTGACGGACTATGCCGAATGGGAAGTGGACGATAAGGACGGACCTGATGCCACCTGTTTTCGATTCGTCTATGGAGTTGCACGTGAACTGACGGATAGGGGTGTGCTTATAAAGGGATTTGACACTGTATTTGCAGGGGATGTGCCACTTGGCGCAGGTATGTCGTCATCGGCAGCTTTGGAGAGTTGCTTTGCTTTTGGTTTGAACGATTTGTTTGCTGATGGCAATAGTGTTAGCAAGTGGGATATGGTACTTGCCGGTCAAGCCACCGAGCATAAGTACATTGGCACCAACTGTGGCATAATGGACCAGTTCGCGTCCGTTTTTGGCAAAAAAGGTCAGTTGATGCGTCTTGACTGTCGAAGCCACGAGTTTGAGTACTTCCCGTTCAATCCTGAAGGTTACAGATTAGTTTTGGTCAATTCGTGCGTTAAACACGAACTTGCCGGTTCACCATATAACGACCGCCGTCGCAGTTGTGAGCGGGTAGCAGCCGCCATTCAGCAGTTGTACACGGAACGTAAGATTGAGACACTTCGTGATTGTACTTGGGAAGATATAGAGGCTGTTAAGAGCAATTGTACGGCAGAGGATATACGACGTGCCACTTTCGTATTAGGGGAGAAGGACCGCGTTTTAACAGTATGTGACGCACTTGTCAAAGGCGACTATGAAAAGGTAGGCAAACAGATGTATCTGACTCACACAGGTTTGAGCCGCGATTATGAGGTTAGTTGCGAGGAGTTGGACTATTTGAACGAGGTAGCACGTGAGTGTGGCGTTACGGGTTCGCGTATAATGGGCGGAGGCTTTGGCGGTTGCACTATCAATCTCGTTAAGAACGGATTGTACAACGATTTCGTGCAGACAGTGACAAGGAGATATAAAGAAAAATACAATATTACCCCACAAATAATAGATGTCATCATAGGTGACGGCAGTCGCAAACTGCAATAAGAACATTTTTACTCCGGTATCTGTTCCCATTTTCAATCCGTGCAAACGTTGCAGTAGCCTACGACACAGATGTGGTAAAGTGGCTGTACGCTATACAAAAAAGTGTCCCACTTTTTGGGACACTTATCTTGCGGAAAGAGAGGGATTCGAACCCCCGGACCCGTTAAGGTCAACGGTTTTCAAGACCGCCGCGATCGACCACTCCGCCATCTTTCCTTAAGAAGGATTGCATCGCGAGAGCAATCACTTCTCAACAATAGTAATTACAAAGATTACTCACCTTGAACAGCTTCAGCAGCAGCCTGAACAGCTTCGGCGGCGTTTCCAACAGCCTCAACAGCCTCTTGAACAGTGTCTTCAGGGGCAGCCTCTTGAGCCTCTTCAACTACCTCTACTTGAGCAGCCTCTTTCTCGTTGTTCTCTTTGTTTTCAGCATTCTTACCACAGCTCATAACGCACATTGCGACAGCTGCAATGAATAACATTTTTTTCATAATAATTGATTTTATTTTGGTTGGTTTTTTATTTTGTTTTTCAAGAATGTTCTCAAAAAAAACGGTTACGTTTTCGGAGTATGTCCTCAAAAAACGGCGCAAAAGTACGTGCTTTTTTTATGGTGTGCAAAAAAAAATATATTTTTGCCCGATTTTTTTGCATCTATCATATATAGGGAATTTTAAAAATTGCATATATGGCTAACAGACAAACAAATAAGTCAAGTGGCGGGCTGAAAGACACTCTGCGTTTTGTCGCTATCAATCTGATAATAGCGTTGGTTATTGTTGTGTTGATATTGATTGTAGTGAAGGTGTGGCTCAATAAGTACACCGAACATGGAGTGGAAGTTGAGGTGCCGCAGATAACAGGGTTGACAGTTGAGGAGGCAGGTATATTGTTGCAGGGTGAGACGTTGCGATTGGAGGTGATTGACTCTACCTACTCTTCGAAAGTTCCTTTGGGTACGATAGTTGAGCAGTCTCCTTCGCCTGTAAGCAAGGTCAAGAGGGGCAGGACTGTTTATGTGGTGATGAACGCTCGCAACCGCCGTCAGGTAGCCATGCCACAATTAGTGGATGTGCCTTATCGTCAGGCGGAAAGCACGCTTCGACAGGTGGGACTGACTCCTGCGGGTATGGTGTATCAACCTTCGGCATACAGGGATTTGGTGTTGGACATACTCGGAGAGGACAGCGTTACGATTCTGCCTGGTACACTGCTGACGGAGAACACACCGGTCATATTGGTTGTGGGTCAGGGATTAGGGACGGAGCAGGTTGTTACTCCTGACTTGCGCGGATTAGGTTTGCAGGACTGCCGTTCGCTGTTGTTGGCTTCCCACTTGACTCTTGGCTCGGTGACGTATGATGTGGAGCCGACAGAGGAGAACAAGGACAAGTACGTTGTATATGACCAGCAACCACAAGCAGGAAACAGGATACAAGAAGGAGAGACTGTGAATATCAACTTATCGACTGACAAAGAGAAAGCCGCAACCGTCAAGCATTCTGACGAAGGAGAAGAGGAATTTTTCTGATGGACGACTTGTTGGAGAAATATCGAATTGAGGTTGACAAGGGTCAGGCACCGTTGCGCATTGACAAGTACTTGACAGAGCATATAGCGGGTGTTTCACGCAATCGCATCCAAACGGCGGCGGACAACGACTTGATATCGGTTAACGGCAAATCTGTAAAGTCAAATTATAAGGTCAAGCCGTTGGACGATATACGTGTGCTGCTTGACCACGAGCCGACAGACACTCACATAACGCCTGAGAATATCCCTATAGAGGTGGTCTATGAGGACGAGGATGTGATGGTCATAAACAAGCAGGCCGGTTTAGTGGTTCACCCCGGGCATGGGAATTACGAGCATACACTTCTTCATGCACTTGCCTACTATTTTCAGCAAAAGAACACAAGTCTGGACATCAATAATCCTGAGATAGGATTGGTTCATCGCATAGACAAGGACACTTCGGGTTTGCTGCTGATTGCGAAGACTCCTGATGCGAAGACCAAACTCGGTATGCAGTTTTTTGAACACACGACAGAGAGGACATATCAGGCGTTGGTATGGGGAACGTTCAAGGAGACAGAGGGAACGGTGACTGGTGCTTTGGCACGGGATTTGTCAGATAGAACAAAGTACAGGATATACTCGCTTGAAGATAATCCGGACGCGAAGGAAGCAGTGACGCACTGGCGCGTGGTGGAGACTTTTCCATATGTAACATTAGTGGAGTGCCGCTTGGAAACAGGTAGGACACATCAGATACGCGTACATATGCAGAGTCTTGGGCATCCGCTTTTTTCTGATGAGAAATATGGCGGTACGGAGATACTGAAAGGGTTGCCTACCCAAAAGTACAAGCAGTTTATACATAATTGTTTTATGTTGTGTCCCCGTCAGGTATTGCATGCCAAGACGCTGGGGTTCACACATCCGGTTACAGGCGAAAGACTTCTGTTCGACAGCGAGTTACCGGAAGATATAACAAACTTGCTAAACAAATGGAGAAACTATGGAAACATTCAAACAGATATTGTGGGCTGACGATGAGATACAGTTGCTTCAGCCATATATACTTTTTCTGCGCGATAAAGGCTATGTGGTGACTCCCGCTTGTAGCGGTCAGGATGCGATAGACGCATTTGCGGATAAGAGTTTTGACATCGTTTTTCTTGACGAGCAGATGCCCGGAATGAGTGGTATTGAAACGTTGCAGGAGATGAAACGCCTTCACCCCGAAACGCCGGTAGTGATGATAACCAAGAGCGAAGAGGAGAACATAATGGAGCAGGCGATCGGTCAGCAGATAGCTGACTACCTGATTAAGCCTGTCAATCCGAATCAGATACTGCTATGCCTGAAGAAACACATACAGAGTCGTCAGCTGGTAGCAGAGCATACGAACAAGACTTATCAGGAGGAGTTCAGCGACATAGCCTATATGATAGATACGGCACGCACTTTTGAGGAGTTTGTGAGCATACACAAGCAACTGAACAGATGGGATATACAGTTGCAGGATGTACAGTCACCGATGCGTGACTTGCTGCAACAGCAGAGGGAACAGGCTAATAACGCTTGGACTAAATGGGTGATACGCAACTACGAAACATGGTTTGAGGCTAACAGTCAGCGTCCGCTTGTCTCTCCGGATGTTTTTAAGCGCAAGGTTTTCCCGTTGTTGGACAACGGAGATAAGGTGTTTGTAATAGTGATTGACAATTTTCGCTACGACCAATGGAAAACAATACAGCCTCTGATCAGTGAGTTGTTTAATGTTGATGAAGAGCAGGTTTATTGTTCTATACTTCCGACATCCACACAATATGCGCGTAACGCTATTTTTGCAGGGTTGATGCCCGAACAGATACGCCAGATGTTCCCTGGTTTATGGGTAGCGGAAGAGGATGACGAAGGCAAGAACATTAATGAGAAAGAGTTGATGCAAAGCCAGTTGGATCGTTTCCGCAAGCGTTATGGATTTACCTACTACAAGATTAACGAGAGTGATTTTTGCGAAAAGATAACGCGGCAATTAGGGTCGCTGCAAACGCCTCTTAACATTGCGGTGGTTAATTTTATAGATATGTTGTCTCATGCGCGGACGGACTCGAAGATGATGCGTGAATTGTGTAATAACGAGAGTGCTTACAGGTCTCTGACATTGTCGTGGTTCCAGCATTCGCCAATCAAAGGTTTTCTGTCGCGGATAGCGAAATTGGGCTATAAGGTTATACTTACCACTGACCACGGGACAGTCAGAGTGACAACTCCGATACCTATAGTTGGTGACAAGAACACGAATACCAACTTGAGGTACAAGGAGGGCAAGGCTTTGTCGTGTCAATCGAAAAACGTATATGAGGTTAAGCAGCCGTTGAAGATTGGTCTGCCCTGTCCGAATGTAAGCACATCATACGTCTTTGCTACGGGAAATGACTTTTTCGGTTATCCCAACAATTTCAATTACTACGCTCAGATTTACCGCAACACATTCCAACACGGCGGCATATCGATGGAAGAGATGCTTATTCCGCTGATTACTCTGTCGCCGAAATAAATGCCTGTTTTTCTTTTATCACTATGAAACGATTTCTGAAAATAACAGGTTGGATATTGTTGCTGTTTCTGATATTATTGGGATTGCTGTTTGTGTCGCACGGGTTCTTGTACGGTTCGTACAAAGGTCAGAGGACGCATAAATTGACTGTACTGACGTATAATACGTGGAGTATGGGTAATGGCGTGAAAGCGAATAACAACCAAGTTATTAAGTTTCTTGAGCAGCAAGATGCAGATGTTGTCTGTTTGCAAGAGATGGCAGTGTACAAGAGCGACAAATACTTGACGCTGAATGATGTGAAAAGAGCCATGAAAAAATACCCATACAGTTATTTTGACTTTAAGAACAAAAGCAGTCGCCGTCTGTCAGGTAATGCTGTTTTTTCCAAGTACCCGCTGTTGAATCAACATACAATACAATATCAATCGAAGTCGAACGTGAGCAGCAGTTGTGACGTGGTGGTGGATGGCGATACGATAAGACTTTTCAACAATCATTTGGAATCATATAAGTTGAAGGGCAGTGAATTGGATTCGGTGGCAGCTCACCCGTTTCAGCCGGATTCGGCTATACGGAGCAAGTTGCAGTCGGCTAATTACAGCAGGTTCAGGCAGGCACGTGTAGTAAGTGACTCGGTCGCGGCATCTCCTTACCCTGTCATATTGGTTGGTGACTTGAATTCGCTGCCGCTGTCCCCTACTTATATGCTTTTCCGTTTGCAATTGAGAGATGCCTTTTTGGAGTCGTCATCGATGAGACTGGGGAACACATACAAGAGAGGAAGATTGGGATTGCGCATTGACTATATACTTCATTCAAAGGGGCTTCACGCTACCGAATGCGTCGTGGTTAAGACTACGGGTTCGGATCATCTGCCACTGAAAGCGACATTGGTGTGGTAGTAAGAATTGTCAAAACTGAAAAAGGTTGACTAATCACATAATAAATATGACTGAAGAATTGTTCTCACGATTTGCATATATCATCCTTTCTTTTGTACCTTTGCCGCTGCAAATATACCGTCGCCTGCCGACGTAAAACAGCAAGGACGCTGGTTCCGACAGCGTAAAAAGCGGGACACATATAGAAAAGGCGTTTATTGACGTTGTATGCGACTACTCTGAATCTTCGCAACATTCGCAACTGGTCGTGACAGCAACAATGAATGTCCTCGTGGGTATGTTATCGAAAGCTCACGCCCAACTGGGTACGCTGTAATATCCGGATGTGGTATTTCACAACACTTCTTTGTGTTAGTAAAATACCGGAAGGGGTGGGGTAACATATAGGGCGTGGACTTCGGTTGTTTTTCTACCAGTTGCAGGGATTGCGAAGCCCGAGAGTAGCGTGAAGAACAAGTGAACTTCACGCTTTTAATTTTGGTCATTATTTAGTTATGGCTATCCACATAGGTAAAACAATCGAACAAGTATTGCGCGGACAGGGACGGACTGTGTCATGGTTCGCCAAGCAAATATGCTGTGAGCGAACCAATGTGTATAGCATTTTCCAGCGGAGCAGTATAGATACGGAACTCCTGCTGCGCATTTCACGAATTCTGTCGTATGATTTCTTTGAAGTCTATCAGTCGGCATTGCGGCAGGACATGGACAATCAGATTTAGTGTCATTTATTTTCAACAGATTGTATAATAATTCTCACGCTGCATATAAGTAGTGTGAGAGAAAATTGTAGGACTTTTGCAGCCGCTTTCAATCCCCGAGAGGGATTGTTGTAATTAACTATTTTTTAACTTAAATCTCTAAAAAATGAAAAAACATTTGATTGTTATCGTGGCCGTGGTGGCTCTCACGCTTGGTTTGAGCAGTTGTGGCGCAATTACGGATGCACCGGGTGTCATCTTTATGGGACATACTCATCCGATGGCAGTAACGTCCAACAAGGTAGGCACCAAGGTAGGTACTGTTACCACGATGAATCTGTTCAATCTCGCAACTTGGGGAGACGGCAGTGTAAACAAAGCTGCCAAGATGGCAGGCATTACCAAAATCAGCCACGTGGATGTAAAAACGTTCAGCGTTCTGACGCTTTTCTGTAAAAAGACGTACTACGTTTACGGAGAGTAAATATGAGTAATGGTGTGGGACACCTTTCTAGGTGTCCCACTTTGTTTAATAGTCTATGAAAAGATTTTTCTTTTTATTCGTTGCCGTCTGTCTTATCTCTTCTTTGTATGCTTCATCGGTAGAAGACAAGTATATCATGAAGACTTTTGAGAACGGGCAACTGTATTTTATTCTTCCATACGAAATTCCGGTACAGACATCAAAGGCAAAAGCACTTTCAGCGGATATCACATACCTCACCACCTCCGATTCTGTCACTATGAATATCAGTGTGTGGACGGATCGGGAACTGGCAACAGACTCCATTGCGCTGGAGGGTGGCGAGCGGATAGTCATTAAGGACTTCCAGACTTTTTTCATTGAACCGGAAGGCAAGTTGTGGCTTCACCGATACAGCTTGCGCTATCCTTTGGTCTGTTTGACAAAACTATATGCCGCTGAATCTCCATTCAGTATGATTATCTATACACGAGAGCAGGAAATGGCATACGGTTACTCATCAAAGGTATGGAGCAAAGAGCGGGCATGGATGAATAAAATACTACATACTATTGACAGCAACAGAAGACTTTACAAGTAAGACGGATATATGAGCAGTTCTGTAGTTTCAGTCATATTGCTGGCAGATATTGCTGTGTTTTCGGTCTATGTGACTGATGTGTTGATAAGATTCGGAATTCCCGTCACTCTGTCCATCACATACTACAGGTACGAACGCTGGCATAAAGGTTTCGGTTTTTTGTTTCCTGCGTTGATGGTGTTTGTCTGCGGTACAGCGATTCCTATATGGATTATTACTTCATTTCAGTCCTTTGCTTTGGGGAGTTATTTGGCAGGAATACCTGTTGTTGCCGAGATCTGCTTGCTTGCGGTCGCTTTTTCAGCACGTTATAAGCGCAAGCCAGGACTGATATATTTTCACTACGCTTGCGCCATAGTTGCAGCGGCGTGTGCAGTTGTATGGCTATGTCTTGTCGCGTGGCATATTCCCTTTATGTGGTTCTGGGTAGGGCTGCTATTCGGATTTGTCGCAGTCGGTATCCTCACCTACACACTCAAAAAATGCACATTGTTCTGGCTAGAACTCGCTGCCTTTTATTCCATCTTTTTCACCCTATTCTTCATTTATTCTGTTCCGTTTCAGATATGAGGTTGCTTTGTTTTCTTTGTTTTATCACATCAGTCTATGCCCACAAGACCTACACAACGGTTTGTGCGGTGGAAGTGGATGCTCCTGCGGAAGTGTCAGACAGCATTTTCGCTCGTTTCGTGCAGGATTTCCAGCAGAGTCCGGACGCATTGTTCAACTGGGCGTTATACGGAACGGGGCAACAGGATGATGAGGAGAAAAACGCCTTTCTGTTAGAATACAAAGAAACGGTATATATTCCCGAGAAGGAATACGGACGTATTACCGTTGATGTGGTTATCCCCGGACTTACACGATTCAAGGACATTGTATTGGAAGGCAGGGTGATTGATGAAAAGAAACCGGTTGTATATAATCAAGGCTTATGTGCGGACTCGCTGACTATGAGTGATATACCAAACTATAACAGGCATTTTGACGTTGATGTAAATTATTCGGGAAAACTGCTTGAACACGGGTTCGGGAACATCTATATCATTCCGAAAGACTCAGTCCACTCCATTTTTCTGATGGATATCAACATCAAATACGGCTGGTTTTTCAATCTGTTCATAACAAAGAAAATATACAAGAACTCCGTTGAATGGCGTGTGAACAGATATATGAACAATCTTAAAAAGGTGGCAGAAGAATTGTATGCAGAAGATCAAAGTTTATAGCAATCTGATTTTTGCGATGTTTTCCGTAAATGTTATCGCACAAACGACATATTATGTTGATTTGGATACATATAAAGAAGGAACGTGTGTGCAAGCAAGTTCAGGAAACGTGTCATCGTGGTTTGATGACACATGGAACTCCCTTGTGTCAAGTGTCAATGAAACGGTCTATTCAGACAATATAAACACCGATAGATTCTGGAGTACATTACACAATTCTTTGGAAGACGGTACGTTTTTCAATCGTGTTGCCGGTATCCGGATTTCGGATTCGGAAACGGGAAGTGACTTGTTTTTAAAGACGGTCTATTCGTCCATAGACCAGATTCCTGTCAAATACAAATCCACTTTGCCTAACGGTGATACGGTCACGCTTTCAGGAAAGATGTTCCTTCCGAAAAAGAAAAAAGTGAAAAACATCATCATAGCCAACCATTATACTGTATGTTCAAATACTGAAGTTCCAAGCCATGCAAACAGTATCGAAGGTATTTTTGCCACCAAAGACTACATCGTTCTTATGCCCGATTACATTGGTTACGGCATATCTGATTCACTGCCTCATCCGTATCTGCATTTGGAAAGCTCGGTCACATCTGCTATTGACTTGCTGAAAGCCGCCTTGCCGTATTTGCGTTCCAATTGCTACGATTTCGACCTTTCACTCATCCTTGTCGGCTATTCGCAAGGAGCCGCTGTCACTCTGGCACTGCAAAAAGAACTGGAGGAAAACCACCCGTATGAATATCCAATCCAAAGGGTCTTTGCAGGAGCGGGACCATATGACCTTGCTGCCACGTTTGACTACTATCTTGACCATCCAGTGACGGATATCCCTTGCTCGCTGCCGATGCTGATTATTGGTATGAATTATGGTGAAAACTTGCAGTTGAAAAAGGAGGATTTCTTTCAGCCTGTTCTGATGAACGCATGTCCGCGCCTGATTGAATCGAAAGCGAAAATGATGAATGAAGTCAATGCAGAACTTGGACATGACATAAAAAAAATGCTTAAACCTGTCATTTTTAATAAAAACGCTTACCCGACATCCGTTCTTTATAAGGCTGTCAAGAAAAACTGTATCGTTCATTGGACTCCACAATCTGATTTGTACCTTTTTCACAGCACGGAGGACAATATGGTTCCGTTTTTGAACAGCCAGCACTTAAAAACAGAATTTGAATCACAGCAGTTGGAAGAAACAGAGTATGACTTCGCTCCATACGGCAATCACATGAATGCGGCGGTCACGTTCTTTGAAAAAGTCTATAAGTCATTATGACACAAATGATACGTAACAGGATATATAAAAAGTCGGTTGCGTATCCGGCTATAACAAATTATACCCCTTTCTAACGTTTAATTCCGTCAGCCATCTCAAGGTTGAGAGCCGATTTTATTACTTGCAATTTGTTACCTGTAAGGTGAGATTGCCGGTTTTGACGTGCATAAAAAATCGGTAATAATTGGTTCTGTCGCGAATATGGTGGTGAAGGGTGAATAGCAGAGATGAGTGGCAAAGCCTTTTGCAGTTAAAATAATTTGGGATTTTTGTTTTATATTTATAAAAAACGTTTTAATTTTGCGGCGTTTTTCTTGCGAAATCAAAACGATAGTTGAGAGATTTTGTACAAACTATCATAGAAACGGTAAGCAAGGGAATGACATCCTGTATAGGTGACGCGGGTTGACTTCCGGTCCGGCACACACAGAATGTCATATGTAAGACTACAAGTAATAAAAACAAAAACAATATGACAAGAGACACTGAGATTTTTGACCTCATCCGCCGTGAGCGTGAGCGTCAGACGCGTGGTATCGAGTTGATAGCCAGCGAGAACTATGTGAGTGACCAAGTAATGGAAGCTATGGGTTCGGTAATGACGAACAAGTATGCCGAGGGTTATCCCGGCAAACGTTACTACGGAGGTTGCGAGATAGTGGATATAAGCGAGAACGTGGCACGCGAACGCCTGAAGAAACTTTTCGGAGCGGAATACGTTAATGTGCAGCCTCACTCTGGCGCGCAAGCCAATATGGCGGTGTTTATGACATGTCTGAAAGCAGGCGACACATTTATGGGGCTGAATCTGAGTCACGGTGGTCACTTGAGTCACGGCAGCCCTGTTAATTTTTCCGGTTTGATGTTCAACGCTATCGACTATAGTCTGAAAGAAGAGACGGGTCGTGTGGACTATGACGAGCTTGAGACGAAGGCACGTGCCGAACGTCCTAAACTGATTATAGCCGGTGCCAGCGCATACAGCCGTGAATGGGATTATGCCCGCATTCGCAAAGTTGCAGACGAGATAGGTGCCATATTTATGGTGGATATGGCGCACCCCGCAGGTTTGATTGCCGCCGGTTTGCTGAATAATCCTCTTGAGTATGCCCACATAGTAACATCGACGACACACAAGACACTCCGTGGTCCACGTGGCGGAATCATCTTGATGGGCAAAGACTTTGCCAATCCTTGGGGCAAGACGACTCCCAAAGGTGAGGTAAAGATGATGTCGGCGTTGATAGACAGTGCTGTATTCCCCGGCACGCAAGGCGGTCCGCTTGAGCACGTGATAGCTGCCAAAGCCGTGGCATTTGGCGAGGCACTGGCACCTGAATTCAAGTTGTATCAGCAGCAAGTGAAGAAGAACGCAGCCGTATTGGCGCAGGCTTTCATAGACAAGGGTTACAAGATTATTTCGGGCGGTACGGACAACCATTCGATGTTGGTTGATCTTCGCACCAAATATCCTGATTTGACCGGTAAGGTGGCCGAAAAGGCATTGGTGTCAGCCGACATTACGACCAACAAGAACATGGTTCCGTTTGACAGCCGTAGTGCGTTCCAGACGAGCGGTTTGCGTTTTGGCACACCCGCCATCACGACCCGCGGTCTGAAAGAGGACAAGATGGGCTGGATAGTAGAGTTGATAGACACTGTACTGCAAGACCCCGAAAACGAGCAGACGATAGCCAAAGTCCGCGAGACGGTGAACGCTGAGATGGTTAAGTATCCGCTTTACGCATGGTAATCATAGAGACAGAAAACAAATCATAAGTTAATCATTATGAATGCAACAAAACATATTATCCGTGTATTGTTGGTGATATCGGTTGTTTATTTGGCCTATTTGTGCGTGTCGAGTGTGGTTGTTCCTATTCGTTTTGAGAACACCCGCGTAGAGCGAGAGCAGGCAGTGGTAGCCAATTTGATACACCTTCGTACAGCCGAGGCAGAGTACAAACTTGAGAGGGGTCGTTATATAGCCGACCTTGATTCGCTCATACTCTTCCTCAAGACGGCTCCTAAAAAAGAGGTGCTGAAAGAAGGTTCGCTGACGGACAAGCAGTTGGAGAACGGTATGACCGAGCATAAGGCAGCCAAGATGATGGAAAAAGCGTTGCTGAAGGCCCGTGTCAAACTGAAAACCGATGTTGACAGTGTGTTGTATGCCTACGTATGGGAGAACGACCGCGATATAGTAAGCAACGGTTTGCAAGGTTTCCGTCGTGATACGATTTACAAGAACATGATTGAAACGCTGTATAAGGGTCAGTTCACAGCCGACAACATAGCCGACATAACGGTTATACCTTACAGCAACGGTCAACGCTTTGAGATAGAGGTTAATAACGACTACAAGACATCACAGGGCATAGTAGTGCCGATAATGGCAGCCAAGGCTCATTACAAAACTTATTTGAGCGACCTCAATAAGTTGGAACTGGTCAACCTCATAGACAAGGAGGAGAAACTTGATCATTATCCGGGTTTGATGTTCGGTTCAACAGATGCACCAAACAACAACGCCGGCAACTGGGAATAAAACCGTGAGATAACTATGCGCATCATCTCCGGCAGGTTTAGGGGGCGCCGATTAGCGCCCCCTAAAAATATAACAGCACGACCTACAACCGACTTTGCGAAGGAGAGTCTGTTCAATCTGCTCAATAACCGTATGGATTTTGAGGGAGTGGATGTGTTGGATTTATTTGCCGGAACAGGCGGAATAGGTTTGGAGTTTGTGAGCCGTGGCGCGAGAAGCGTGACGGCTGTGGAGATGGCGCATACGCAACAGAACTTTATCATATCTGTCTGCAAGCAGTTGGGCATAGATAATCTGCGGGTGGTAAGAGGTGATGTTTTTAAGTTTATTGGTGCGTGTCAGGCTACATACGATTTTATATATGCGGATCCGCCATATATGCTGGAGAGCATAGATCAGTTGCCAGACTTGGTGTTACCGTTGTTGCGTGATGGCGGTTGGTTCGTATTGGAACATGGCAAGACAACCGACGTGACGTGGCATACGCGACATAAAGAGACGCGCGAATACGGGAGCGTATATTTCTCATTTTTTCAGTAATCAACCTGATAATCAGCAGACTGAATCCAAGAATATTTATCATTTTCTTTGAAATTTTTGTAAAGTAGCGAAAATGAGGTTTAAAATTGGATGGTATCGGTAATCACCCGGTAATCACCCGCTAATCACCCGGTAATCACCCGCTGTACCTCCTGTAAACATATAGGGAAGTAAGGGGGATGAGAGGATAGAATACGGTAAGAAAAGGGTGGAGTTAAGGATGGCAAAACAATGGAGATAATGAGAGAAAGAATGTGCTAAGGAGAGAATGAATAGTACTAAGGATGGGGTAAGAGAAAAGGTATGAGAGAGAACAGAAAGACAGTTTTAACATAAAAAGCAAAGGAGGACATAGGATGAAAAGGATTGTGTCAGTAGTGATGGCAATGTTTGTTGTCATCAGTTTAATGGAAGCCCGCACAGTGACAGGCGTAGTGAAGGGTGAGAACAAACCGTTAGGTTCGGTATTGGTGACTGATGGATTCAGTTTTGCGCAGACTGATGCAAAAGGCAACTACTCGCTCAATGTGAACGATAAGGCGCGGTTTGTCTATATCGTTACCCCGAAGGGTTACGTTGCAGACTATTCGTCCGGCGTGCCACAGTTCTACCAGCGTCTGGAAGATGGCAAGGACACCTACTCGTTCGCGCTGCAGGCGATGAAAGGCGACAAGAACCGCTATGCGATGATAACCATGGCGGACCCACAGTTGGACGTGGACACCGATATAGACAAACTCTTCGCGGAAGCCCTGCCCGACATGCGCGAGACGGCCGCCAAGTACAAGGACGTGCAGGTGGCGGGCATTGTATTAGGCGACATATCGTGGGACGTTTACAGCCACAACGAGTACTACAAGGACTTCGCCAAGAAAGCCGGTTTCCCCATCTATCCTGTGATAGGCAACCACGACTTTGACAAGTACCTTGCCAAGAGTCCCGATGCCAACTACGCCCACTGCTACGAGCGCGACTTCGGTCCCACCTACTACGCTTTCCAGTTAGGCGATGCCTACTACGTGGTGCTCAACGACATGCTCTACACAGGCCACAAGGGCTATACGTGCACCCTCAAGATGGAGGACCAGTGGAACTGGCTGATGCAACTGCTGCGCTCCGCCATCAATATGGACAACCTCATTTATATCGCCATGCACGCCCCCGTCAAGCCGGCTGAAGACAGCGGGTTGATTGGCAACGGACAGGAGCTGCTCAACGTGCTACACGGCAAGTTCCAAGCGGCGTTCATCACGGGTCATCACCACCACAACACCAACAAGGACCTCGGCGGCGGCATTATGGAACACAACATCGGCGCCCTGTGCGGCAACTGGTGGACAGCACCTGTCAGCAGCGACGGTGCACCGCGTGGTTACCAGGTCTTCGAGGGCAACGGCCGCCAGCACTCGTGGTACTTCAAGGCGACCGGCTTCCCCGACACCTACCAGATGAAACTCTACGCTCCTG
>JAIKXR010000002.1 GCA_024683975.1 Paludibacteraceae bacterium | reverse complement strand
AAAATACTACTTTTGCGCGTTTTATTATCATATTGAATATGAAAATAGCCATTATAGGTACTGCATGGCCATACAGAGGAGGGATAGCCGCTTTCAACGAACGTTTAGCCAAAGAGTTCCTCAGCGAAGGGCATCAGGTGGACATCATCACCTTCACTCTCCAATATCCCTCATTCCTCTTCCCCGGCAAAACGCAATACACCGATTCGCCTGCTCCGCAAGGTCTTCATATCGAGCGTCTTATACATTCGATGAACCCTCTCAACTGGCACCGGACAGGACACAAACTCCTTCATCGCAACTACGACATGGCTGTAGTCGCGTATTGGATGCCAGCTATGGCGCCTTGTTTAGGCACAATCTCACGGATATTGAGACCAAAGACACGTGTCGTCGCTCTTATGCACAATGTACTCGCACACGACACCAAAAAGACTGTACAACAGCTTACCCGATATTTTGTCAACAGCGTCGACAAAGCCGTTGTGATGGTTGAGTCTGAAAGAGAAAATCTCAAGAAGTTCCGCCAAGAACTCCCATGCACCGTTTCTCCGCACCCTATCTACGATACCTATGGCGACCTCATGACCAAAAAAGAAGCTGCCGCCAGACTCGGTCTCGACCCGGGTTTCACATACCTTCTCTTCTTCGGACTGATCCGCGACTACAAAGGTCTTGACAACCTTCTGTTGGCTTTCTCCAAACTACGAAATCCCAACGTCAGACTTCTCATAGCGGGTGAGTACTATAGCGACAGGGAAAAGTATGAACACATGATCAGTGACCTGCGCATCTCCGATTCTGTCATCTGCCATACATACTATATTCCTGACGAACAAGTGGCTGCATATTTTTCGCTCGCTGACCTCGTTGTCCAGCCATATAAGTCGGCAACACAAAGCGGCATAACACAGATTGCTTACCATTTCAGCAAACCTATGCTGGTCACCCGTGTCGGCGGACTCCCGGAAATGGTTCCTGACGGCAAGGCAGGATTCGTGGTCGAACCCAATGTCGCAGCCATAGCTATGGGACTCGTTGATTTCTGCAACAACCCTGACCCGCAACGCTTCGCGCAAGGTATAGCAGAGCAAAAAAAGAAATACGCTTGGTCACGTATGACGCAGGCCCTCCTGTCTGAGTGAGTCGGTTGGAAAGAGAAAGAAAAAGAGGCGGACATTCGCCTCTTTTTCTTATTCGTCCGAAAAATCCACCAGCACCTCCCTGTATGTGGAAAAAATCTTCGATTTGCTCACCATGCCCAAGTATCTGCCTTCATTGTCAGTCACCGGCAAGTTCCAGGCACCCGTATCCTCAAATTTCTCCATCACCTTCTCCATAGGCATCTGCTCGTCCAGTACCGCTGCAGGCGATGTCATCAGCTCGCCAACCTTGAAGCGTTTGTATAGTCGCGGCTGAAACATTATGTTCCTTACCTCGTCCAACAGCAACACGCCTTTCAGTCTGCCCTGTCCGTCTGTTACAGGGAATATGTTGCGACGGCTCTTTGCTATCACTTTCACTAACTCGCCCAATTCCATCTCCGGCGGCACAGTCTGCAAATCCTTTTCCAATACGCTGGCAAGGTGCATCAGTCTCAATACGGACCTGTCTTTGTTGTGAGTCAGCAATTCGCCTTTCTGCGCCAGGCGGCGGGCGTAAATACTGTGCGGCTCAAACACCATTATCAACACGTATGACATCACCGACACAATCATCAGCGGCATAAACAAGTGATATCCGCCCGTCATTTCCGCAATCAGGAAAATACCCGTCAGCGGTGCGTGCATCACGCCGGACATCAGCCCTGCCATACCCACCAACGCTAAATTGGCCTCCGGAAGGCTCATCCCTGTCGTGTTCAGTATGCGGGCAAAAACAAACCCCACTATGGCGCCTGTAAACAGGGTAGGGGCAAAAATACCGCCCACACCGCCGCCGCCGTTCGTCGCTACCGATGCCACCACTTTCAGCAGGATTATCAGCACAAAATACACAATAATCATCCAGCCTTCCTGCCCCCATCTCACCCACGGACTTGACCCGTACGCGCTCAACGGGTCGCCGTTAATCAGTCCCGCGATTATATCGTATCCCTCGCCATACAACGGAGGAAAAAGATAAATCAACAGACCCAACATCGTTCCGCCAACAATTATCTTCACTCCCACTGACCTTATATTGGCCTTGAACCACGTTTCCAACCGCGTTGTGGCGCGTGTAAAATACAGTGACACCAAACCGCAGAGAAGTCCTAACAATATGTACCACGGCACTCTGCTGACAGCAAAATCCTCAATCATCTGTTGAGAGAACATCGCATCTGTACCCAATATAATATAAGTGATAGCTGTTGATGTCACCGAGGCTATCATCAGTGGTGCCACCGATGCCATTGTCAAATCCATCATCAGAACCTCCAACGTAAACACAAAACCCGCTATCGGGGCTTTGAAGATACCGCCTATCGCACCTGCAGCACCGCAACCGATCATCAGCATCATCGTTTTCTGGTTCATGCGGAAAGTCTTGGCTATATTCGAACCTATAGCCGCACCCGTCAGCACTATCGGTGCCTCGGCTCCCACTGAACCGCCAAAACCGATGGTCAGCGCCGAACCGGCTATCGACGACCACGTGTTGTGTAACTTGATGATTGATTTCCTTTGTGAAATGGCATACAGGATTCTCGTTATGCCGTGAGATATATCGTCCCTGACTATATAGTGAACAAACAGAGATGCCAACGCTATACCTATCATCGGGGTCAGTAAGTACCAGAAAGTGTTACCGTCTTTTATCAGCACATCTGTCACAAGCAGTTTGATGCCGCCTATGCACGCCTTCAGCAGGTACGCCGCCAAAGCCGAACATGCACCTACAACCAACGCCATGATGAGCACGAATGTGTTCTCCTTGATGTGCCTCTCCCGCCATTGCAACGCCTGATCCCACCATTGCGACGCTTGCCCGTATAGATGACTGTTCTTTACACTCATATTTTTTCGCCCTGTTTCTCTGCTATTCCAACCCATGTCCGCCACACTCTGCTTTCTGTACTTTGCCCCGGTACGCTGTTCTTCCTTATTAAAGTCTCGCAACCATTTATCTCTTGTCTCTTATCTCTTTCCTAAAAGGCTGGCAAAAGTACTCTTTTTTCTTTTTCCTCACAATCTGTAAATAATGTTTGTCATGTTTTCGCTCAAATCACACGGTCTGTGTGCCGGCTAATATGCCTCGCCGGGAGCGTGAGCGTCCCGCTCGCGTTTTTTATTCTTCCCCATGTCCCGCAGTTGTCTCTGCCCGCTTGTTCACTGCATTCTCTGCCCCGCTTGGAGCGTGAGCGTTCCCGTCAGCAAAGAAGCAGAGGGGCAGCCCTGCGGCTGCCCCTTCACTTCTATCAGAGTCTTCAGAGTTTTAACTATCAATTGTCAACTCTCAACTCTCAACTAATTGACTTTCTGTCCCTGTGCATTGTAGATAACGCCATCGCGCTCGATGTACATAACGCCGTTCTCCATATACTTGCGGACGCTCTCTACAGGCTGCAAACCGTCGCTCGTAACCTCCAAAGCACCCATGTCCTCGCCGTCAACCACTATGCGTATCTGACTGATGTTCAAGTTCTCAGTACTGTAGAATATGGCGCGATACGCACGGATG
>JAIKXR010000154.1 GCA_024683975.1 Paludibacteraceae bacterium | reverse complement strand
GTCTCCCTAGCTCAGTTGGTAGAGCAACTGACTCTTAATCAGTGGGTCGAGGGTTCGAGCCCCTCGGGGGACACAAAAAGAAACAAAAGAAGTTACGATTTTTCGTAACTCTTTTGTTTTTTACCCCCTTTTGTTTGGCTATACAAACCTTTACATTATCGGTAACCAGACGAAGACGGCGGCATCCCAAAGGGCGTGGCTCAACACAATAGCGGGCAGCCAGTCGCGGCGGAAAGCGTACAGACCGCCCCAGACGATGCCGCAGACGAGGGCTGCCATCAAGAGCATAAAGTTCATTGCCGGCACATGTATGAGTGTGTAGATGGCGGTAGCGACCACCATTGCCGCCCATTCGGCAGGCAGACGTTGGAGCCACAGGGGACGGTTCTCCTTGAACAGGCGGCAGAAAGACTCCTGCACGTACCCGCGCCAGAAAATCTCCTCCGCAGGACCAATCAGACACAGCAGCAGCCAGCCAATCAGTTGCTGATTGGCTGACTGTTTCAGTCCATAGACGGCATCTACCTGAATGCGTGCAAACGACGGGAACAGCCATTGGGCAGCTTTGTCTCCGATCCAGAACATACCCCACAGAACAGCGGCTATGCCTATGCCCAAACCGATTTGCTTGACAGCATACAGCACCGCGCCGGAGGACGAGCAGGCGTTCTTCCAATCCTGCCATCGTTCCTTCCAGAGGTCACGACCGTACCAGAAGGAGAGCGCCAGCAACAAGGCAGCGGCAGAGGACATGACGCCCCAGAAATTCACATTGCCCGCCGTCCACGGCGAGAACATCATGAACCACAGCAGGGCTGCGACGAACAAGGCATTGGAGAGATGTCGTTTCATAGGTTTATCCGAAGAAATGTGTGAACCCTACCGTCCCCATTATACCTGCAAAGAGCAGCAGGGAGGAGACAAGTTGTTGTTTGGCGGTCAGTTCGTCAAGGTGGTTGATAGCGTCCTTGTCGGTAGAAAGACGTGCCATCATCCGGCAGTTGCCCCAAGCCATCGGCAGCGACAGCAGGATAAGCAGTGTCCCCCATGGCAGTTTGCTGCACAGGATACAGACCACTACCCATACGACAGGCAGCATGACCTCGATGTAATAGAGCGCTTGGCTTGCCGGGACACCAATCATCATCGGGACGGTGCGTATGTTTGCGCGTGTGTCAGTGGCTATGTCGCGTGTGTTGTTGGCATGGAGTACCGCGTTCGTGATGGGCACGTAAGCCAGTATGAGCCAAAGCGCGTCGGTATAGACCGCGCATCCGGACGCATCCGGCACGACCACCATTGCCGTACCCAGTGCGGGCAGCAAACCGAAGTTCAGGAAGATGTCCACGTCGCCGAGTGCGCGGAACTTCAGCACCCAATAGAAGAACGCGGTCAGTCCTCCGACAGTGCCTATCCACAGCAGGTTCCACGAGCTTGCCCACGCAATCGCCAGTCCGTTCAGCACGGCAAGTGCGAACAGGATATATGCATAGCGTTTAATCTGCACATCGGTCATCGCGCCGTCCACGAGCGTCCGCGACCCGTATGTATCGGCAGCATCCACTCCACGACGGTAGTCATAGTAGTCGCTCAAGGCGTTGGCAGCGGCGTGAAAGAGGATAATCCCGACGGTCGCCCATAAGGACATACACCAACTGACGGGATAACCCATCCAAAAAAGACCCGCCGTGGTCACCAGCACCGGCATGACCGATACGGGAAATGACCACGGACGAGTAGCAATAAAATATGTGCGTGCGCTCATTGCTTAGAGACCGAGTTTCTTACGGATATCCTTGGGAATAGCGTCTTTGTGAACGAGGATGTCGTTGGTCTTGTACTGCATGAAGGCGGTGGAAACGTACCAGATGCCGTTGTAGTCAAAGCCCTTGGTTCCCCACGAGTTCTTAATCATGTAGTAGATCTTGCCGTTCTGGTCTTTGGCGCGACCGAAGATCTGCATTCCGTGGTCATCAGTGGTCTCCCAGTTGTTGTAAGCTTCCTGACGCATCTCCTGCGTGATGGTGCGTTCGGGCAAGGGGCGTTTGGTCAGTTCCTCGCGTTTGCTCTTCGCGTCCATACCGAGCCAGTGCGCCATATCGGTACCGGTGATCTGCGCGCCGTTCTCCTCATCAGGAACAACGCCCACGCCTTTGCGGGTGAAGCCCTGTTCGCTAACGTCAGCACCCCAAGCCATAGTGAAGCCTTTGTCAAGTGCGTTGTCAATGATGCGCATCAGGTCCTCCATCGGCACATTGTACATCATATCCATGCGCCAGTTGTCGGGTACTTCCAATGCGAAGCGGGGATGACCTTCTTCGTAGGAGTATGGGTGATGGGTGTAGCTGGTGATGCTTACGTAGTCGTCAGCGTTCAGATTAAGCGACTTGACGTATGACAAGGGAGTCTGTTTCTTGCCATCCACCACAAATTCAGTCGGGCATTCGCCGAGATAGGTGTCATAGACAGCCTGCAGACCCTGTTTCCATACGGGTGTGAGTTTGCCGAGACTGCGGGTGAGTGCTTTCACGTAGCCGTTGGCTACAGCATCCAGTTCTTTGTGAACGGGGAGCGTGTCAGCAGGTGTGCTGCCGTACTTGATACCGGGCATTTCCGACTGCGGTACCAGACCATAGTGCTTCATGCAGTAGATTACGTCGTAAGCACTGCCGCCGGCTGCGAACTGTGCGTTCTGATACATACGTACCACATACTCGGCGCGATCCACCATCGTATGGCTGACAACGAACATCTCGGCAAAGTCCACCACTTTGCCCTTGTTGAGACGCATTACCTCACTCTCGAGGAATCCGAGGGTAGAGAAGCACCAGCAAGTGCCGCTGCGATGCTGGTCTTTGATGGGCGTAATGGCAACGCTGTCAACGGTGGTGAACACGAAACCCGAATCCTGTTTCTGTTCGGTTTCCTCTGTCTGCGCCATAGCCAAAGCGCTGACTGCCGTAAAGGCTAAAACAAGCAATTTTTTCATCTTTGTCTTTACTTTTATTATTTGGTTAATAATTGATTATATTTCTCTTTCTCTCCGCAATTTCAATAAGGCAACCACTTTCCTTCATCCAATATTGCCGCAAAAGTACAAGAAAAACAGATTTCTGCAAAATATTTTGCAGAAATCTGTTTAACTTGCTGTTTGATGAATGCGAGTTAGAAATATAGAACGAGTACATACGAGGCAACCCCGGGGGATTGCCGCTGCAAATACATACGTTTGCAAACACCACTCTGTGCCATACGCACAAACACGTCACGCAGTTCCTTGTCACGCGAGAAGGTATCTGCAATGACAGACAGTAATCTGGTGTTATCAAGCGGGAGAGAACCGCCCTCGCCGGGCAGGCTCACCCGTAACATCTGTACCGCTAACGTTGTATCCATGTCATTTGCTTTACATCAAGAGTTTTCATAGCATATTCCCGCTATAGAGATATCGTCCCGGCTGCCTTTTGCCGACATGTCAGGAAGGAAGTCATGGATGATATGCACAGCATTCTTTTTATCTGTCTGTAAAAGCCCCCATATCCGAAGATAGAAATCCTCTAATCGTTCATCCGTGCCGAGACTGTCATCCACCCCATCCGTTCCTATGAACGCCGCAACGGGAAGGTTCCGGGTTTTGAAGACAAACCGGAATTTGCGTATAGCACTGCTATCGCACAATGATGTTGTGTGATTCAGAAAACAATCCTTATCCCAAGGGATAGGTTGACGGCATTGGCTGTCACTGCCAATTGTTACACACCTGCCATCTCCTATCTGTATGCCCAAGAATGCCGTGCGGGTCCGTACAATGGCTATTAAAGTCGTACCGTAAATAAACTGCCACTGCCCTTGTTCATACCGTGTCTTGTCCTTGTCCGTCAACAACGCCCATTCGCTTTCTGTAATGGGATGATTATCCTTATGCCGGGATATGACATCCTGCCAGCGGCTGATGATACTGCCTGCTATCTGCTGTTGCCACGCGCCTGAAGGAACACACTTCA
>JAIKXR010000096.1 GCA_024683975.1 Paludibacteraceae bacterium | reverse complement strand
TGAGAAAACGAATAATCCTGTTCCTGATTATCCGGTATATTTAGACCTCAATATACCGGCACTGTATCCGCATTTTGTGCCGGATAACGGGTATCAGACGCTGACTTTTACGCAAAAGAAATATGAATATGAATTGATTGGTTATGCAGGTGTTTTGGTGTGGATAAGTATGGACTGCAAGTACTATGCAGCCGATATGTGTTGCGCTAATTGTCTTAATAGGGAGCGACCTGTGAAGGTGGATGGAATATTTGCCGTTTGTCCGGTATGCGGTGAGCAATATGACCTTAGTTATGGTCTTGCCAATCCTACCAAAGGTCACGCTAAAAAGACATTAAGACGTTTTGGAACGAGAGTGGCAGGTCCGACATTACAGATAAGGAACTGATGTACGGGTATTTGCGTACGTACTTAATAAAGAGCAAAATCATAGGTTATGGCATATACAGACGACAATATTATTCATCTTGATGACCGCGAACACATACGGCAACGTCCTGGTATGTATATAGGCAAACTTGGTGACGGCAGTCACTCGGATGACGGTATCTATGTGCTTATCAAAGAGACGATTGACAACTCGATAGACGAATTCCGAATGGGTGAGGGTAAGGTTATCAATCTTACCATAGATAATGGCACGGTGACGGTTCGGGATTTCGGACGTGGCATACCGTTGGGCAAGATGGTGGAGGCGGTGTCGGTATTGAATACAGGTGCGAAGTACGATACTAAAGCGTTTAAGAAGTCAGTTGGTCTGAATGGTGTAGGTTTGAAGGCAGTTAACGCCCTCAGTATGGACTTCGAGGTACAGGCATGGCGAGACGGACAGACGAGGCGTGTGCGTTTTCATCAAGGCAGGATGACAGAAGACTCGGATGTTCAGCCGTATGATGGTGATGAAAAACGAGGCACATATATCCGTTTCACGCCGGATAATTCGTATGGACTATTTGAAAACTATGCTTTTCGTGACGACTTTGTAGAGACGATGATGCGTAACTATGCGTATCTAAATACGGGTTTGACCCTGAATTACAACAACAAACGTTTCTACTCGAAGAACGGACTGTTTGATCTTTTGACTGAGCAGATGACAGATATGCCTTTGTACCCGATTATTCACCTTAAGGGCGAGGACATAGAGATAGCGTTGACACATACAAATCAGAATAATGATGAGTATGTCTCTTTTGTAAATGGTCAGCACACGCGGGAGGGCGGTACCCACCAAGTGGCATATAGAGAGGCTATAGGTAAGACAATCAAAGAGTTCTATAACAAGAATATGGAACTTGCTGACATACGTAACGGTTTGGTCGGGGCAATAGCCATCAATGTTTCGGAGCCTGTATTTGAGAGTCAGACGAAGGTCAAACTCGGTTCGAAAGATATGGAGAAGGGTGGGGTGAGCGTGAGTAAGTTTGTCAATGACTTTGTGAAACAACAACTTGATAATTACCTGCATAAGCATCCGGAGATAACAGAGATACTGTTGCAGAAGATACAAGATTCGGAGAAGGAGCGTAAGGCCATACAGGGTGTGACGAAAGCTGCAAAGGAGAGGGCAAAAAAGAACCTGCTTAATAATCCCAAACTACGTGATTGTCAAGTGCATTACAATGACCCTAAGCCGATATACGAGAACGACAAGCAGGCGAAGACCAAGGACTTGAGTGATGTTGAAAGAATCGATTTGAGGGAAGAAACGTCAATTTTTATAACGGAGGGTTTGTCGGCATCGGGCAGTATAACCAAGAGCAGGGATGTGAGAACACAAGCTGTCTTTTCGTTGCGTGGCAAGCCGTTGAACTGCTACTCGCTAACCAAACAGGTTGTATATGAGAACATTGAATTCAACTGTTTGCAATCCGCCCTTAATATAGAGGAGGGATTGGATGACCTGAGGTACAACAAGGTGATAATTGCCACAGATGCCGATGTGGACGGTATGCACATTAGATTGCTGATGCTCACGTTTTTCTTACAGTTCTTCCCCGACCTTGTGAAAAAAGGGCATGTATATATACTGCAAACACCACTTTTCAGGGTTAAAAACAAGCAGGAGATACGCTATTGTTACTCGGAAGAGGAACGACAGAAGGCCTTGGAAGAAGTGAAGAATCCTGAGATAACACGATTCAAGGGACTTGGTGAAATATCGCCGGACGAGTTTAAGGGATTCATCGGCAAATCGATACGTTTGGATCAGGTGACTCTGCGTAAGGAGGATGCGGTACAAGAATTACTCAATTTCTACATGGGGACTAATACGGCAGAAAGGCAGAACTTTATTATCAATAACCTTGTGGTAGAAGAAGACAGAGTTGATAATAGCGAAGAGTGAATACTAACAAAAACAATAAAGATTATGAAGACATTACTTATGATACTTGATGGGTGGGGAATAGGTGCGAAAAGGAAATCCAACGCTATCTATTCCACATCCACACCTCACTGGGACAAGATTCTCAAGACATATCCTAACAGTCAGTTGCAAGCATCTGGTGAGAATGTGGGTTTGCCTGATGGCCAGATGGGAAACTCTGAGGTGGGACACCTCAATATCGGTGCCGGTCGTGTAGTATATCAAGACCTTGTTAAGATTAACAATGCAATTAAAGACGGCTCGATAAGAAAGAACAAGGAGGTTATTTCGGCTTTTTCGACCGCCCAACAGCAGGGTAAGAAACTTCATATAATGGGTCTGACTTCAAATGGCGGTGTACATTCCTCGTTGGAACATTTGTTTGCGCTGCTTGATATTGCCAAAGAATACGGATTGGAGGGAAAGACTTTTGTCCACTGTTTTATGGACGGCAGAGATACCGACCCTCGTTCCGGGATAGGTTTTATTGACAGGTTGGAGCAACACATGGTCAGGTCATGCGGTGAGATAGCCTCTATTCAGGGGCGTTTCTATGCAATGGACAGAGACCACAGATGGGAGAGAATAGAGAAAGCATACAACTGTCTTGTGGGTGGTCAAGGCAATGAGTTTGAATCAATGCATGAGGCAATGCAAACTTCATACGACAAAGGAGTTACGGATGAATTCATACTGCCGGTTGTTCATACGAGGAACGGGCGACCTGTTGCCACCATAAAGGATGGAGATGTGGTGATTTTTTTCAATTACCGCAACGATCGTGCACGTGAGATAACCGAGGTATTGACGCAACATGACCAAGCCGACTTTGGAATGAAGATTATTCCTAATCTTCATTATTACTGTATGACACCATACGAGTCATCTTATAAGGGACTGCATATTTTGTTCCCGAAGGAGGATGTGACCAATACGCTTGGTGAGATTGTTTCGAAGCAGGGAATGAGACAGTTGCGTATAGCTGAAACAGAAAAGTTCGCTCATGTGACGTTCTTTTTCTCCGGTGGCCGGGACAAGCCTTTTGATAAAGAGGACAGGATTCTGATACCTTCGCCTAAGGTTCCCACTTATGATTTGCAACCTGAGATGTCAGCACCTGAAGTGACGGCAGCATTGACGGAGGCATTGGATAAGAAGGTATATGATTGTGTGATACTGAACTTTGCAAACGGCGATATGGTTGGTCATACCGGTAAGTATAATGCCATACAGCAAGCGGTTGTAACGATAGATATATGTGTGGATAACGTAGTAAGAAGTGCGCAGAAGAACGGTTATGAGGTGATTATTATAGCTGACCATGGCAATGCCGATTATGCTATCAATCAAGACGGTACGCCCAACACCGCCCATTCGCTTAATCCTGTTCCATTTGTATATATTCCTTCGCCGAAGAACCATAAGAATGAGGTGGATGCAAAAGTGGAGAATGGTATTTTGGCAGATGTGGCACCGACTATATGTCATTTGCTTGGTATAAATCAACCTGAAGATATGACAGGTCATAATCTGATAACCGTAAAGAGGGATAGAAAGAGAACTGTAATTGAAAAGCGATAGTGCAATAAATGAGTAGATTAAGAGGTCGTTATAAGGAAAGTAAGCCTTTGTTCAAGGTTCTGCAATGGATTGGGGCAGTGTGTCTGTTCACAATCATTGCAATGGTTCTGATGGTTGCTTTTCAGCGGCTTGCAGGAGTGTCTGCCCAGAATATCAACTATCTGAAGGTTGTACAGGCGTTGCAGAGTGTTGGTGTCTTTCTTTTGCCGCCTCTTTGTGTCGCTTACTTGTGGTCTGACGAGCCTTACAGGTGGTTACACTTACAGAAACCATCTTCAGGTGCAGTCATTTGGGTTCTTGTACCGTTGTCGATAATAGTTTCATTTCCGTGTGTGAATTTGCTTACACATCTTAATGAACAGTTGTCCATGCCATCTTTCCTTGAGCCGTTAGAGCAGACAATGAAAGAGATGGAGTTGCGTGCGCAGGAACTGACAGAAAGTTTTTTACAGGTCAGTTCGGTCGGGGGATTGGTTGTTAACCTGATAGTCATGGCCTTTTTAGCAGCGATGGGTGAGGAGTTGACTTTTAGGTCGCTATTGCTCAATAGTTTCACCTCACAGTCGTTTCAACGCGGGCAAGTTGAAAGGCAAGCATCGGCTCATATAGCCGTTTGGGTTGTTGCCATTATTTTTTCTGCCATTCATTTTCAGTTCTACGGTTTTTTGCCTCGAATGTTGTTGGGCGCATATTTCGGATATTTGTTGATATGGACGGGTTCGGTGTGGATACCGGTTTTGGCTCATTTCACTAACAATGCATTTGCTGTGACAGCTTCATACGTTGTTTATAATAATGATATGGATACAGCGTGGCTTGAGACATTAGGTACAGGCGAAACGTTGTGGGTTGGTATAGTGAGTATGGTGCTGTCGGTTATTATAATTTTATATATCAGGAAAATACAACTGATGGGAATAAAATCAGAATGAATATGACATACGATGAATCTATACAGAAGGCAGAGCAACTGATAGTTCAGTTGGAGCAGTCAGGTCCCATTGGAGCGAAGGAGTATCATGAGAAAGCGCAGGAGATAAAAGAGTTGCTTGATACTTGTGAGAGCGAGTTGCATAAAATAAATTTTGAATAGCGAGTTGGTTTCTAACCTTTACTTGACTTTCCTGTGTTTTTTTTGTGGGTAGTTATTGAAAACTACCGATATACAAGAGTTGTCAACAATAATAAAGTGTGTATTCATCGGAATACTCACTTTTTTTATGCATTATTGTTGTTGAAAACTTTTCCCGTAAAAGTTTTATCGCATACCTGAAAGGTACTACTTTTGCAATCCTTACGTGTCACATATCTCGCAAAACATACGATATTCAGTAAACCCTATATATATGGAAACATACATTATCAAACGCGATGGTAAGCAGGAGATTTTTTCCATCGACAAAATTAAAAATGCAATTAGTAAGTCGTTCTTGGCGGTAGGAGCATACGCCACGGAAGAGACTTTGGTTTCGATTCTTTCTCACCTGCGTATTCAAGGTGGTACGAGTGTGGAGGAGATACAGAATCAGGTGGAGGTGGCCCTTATGTCTGAAGGGTATTACCAAGTGGCCAAGGCTTATATCCTTTACAGATCGAGACATCAGGAGGATCGCGAGACTCAGGCCAAACTTAATTTCCTCAGTAAGTATTGTGATGCGACCAATGCGGCAGAGGGATCGAAGTATGATGCGAATGCCAATGTGGAGCATAAGAACATTGCCACATTGATAGGTGAGTTGCCGAAGTCGAATTTTATCCGTCTTAATCGCAGGTTGCTGACCGACCGCATTAAACAGATGTTTGGCAAGGAGTATGCCGATAAGTATATTTCGCTTCTCAATCAGCACTTTATATATAAGAACGATGAGACATCGATAGCCAATTATTGTGCATCAATAACGATGTATCCGTGGCTGATAGGCGGAACAAAGTCGATAGGCGGCAATGCCACCCAACCGACTAACCTTAAGTCTTTTTGCGGCGGGTTCATCAATATGGTCTTTATGGTGT
Source organism: Paludibacteraceae bacterium (assembly GCA_024683975.1). Lineage (GTDB taxonomy): Bacteria > Bacteroidota > Bacteroidia > Bacteroidales > Paludibacteraceae > Colicola. The sequence goes on along the minus strand of JAIKXR010000096.1, from coordinate 2,060 downwards.
CGAGCATGTTGTCGGGTGCATGTGCCACGCCAGAGTTCCTTATGTATATGAACTATTTCATTGGCAAGGAGTATGGTAAGGACTATTGGAAGGATCCGGATAAGGTGGTGGATCTCAGCCTGAAACACCGCACTTTGGACAAGGTGATTACTGATTGTTTCCAACAGGTTGTTTATTCTATCAACCAGCCGACAGGTGCAAGGAATTACCAGTCCGTTTTCTGGAATATCTCTTACTATGACAAGTATTATTTCCAGTCCATCTTCGGTAACTTCTTTTTCCCCGACGGTTCGCAGCCCGATTGGGATGGTCTGAATTGGTTGCAGAAACGCTTTATGAAGTGGTTCAACGCCGAGCGTCTGAAGACTGTTTTGACATTCCCTGTTGAGACGATGGCACTTCTCTCCGAGAACGGCGACTGCAAGGACGGGGAGTACGGTGACTTTACCGCCGAGATGTACGCTGAAGGTCACTCCTTCTTCACCTATATCAGCGACAATGCGGACTCTCTTGCCAGTTGCTGTCGTCTGCGTAACGAGATACAGGATAACGGCTTCAGTTATACGTTGGGTGCCGGCGGTGTGAGTACGGGGTCTAAATCTGTACTCACCATTAATGTGAACCGTTGTGTGCAATATGCGGTAAGGAACAATATCCCCTACCAGAAGTATGTGGAGGAGGTAGTGGATTTGATGCACAAGGTGCAGATGGCTTACAACGAAAACCTTATGGAATTCCAGCGCAGAGGATTATTGCCTCTGTTTGATGCAGGATATATCAATATTGCACGGCAGTATTTGACTATTGGTGTGAACGGCATAGTAGAGGCGGCTGAGTTTCTCGGACTGAAAATCAATGATAATGAGGATTATCTGAATTTCGTTCAGACTATTTTGGGAACGGTAGAGAAACTGAATAAGAAGTACCGCTCTAAAGATTTGATGTTCAACTGCGAGATGATTCCTGCTGAGAACGTTGGTGTCAAGCATGCCAAGTGGGACAAAGAGGACGGTTATGTAGTGCCTCGTGACTGCTACAACAGTTATTTCTACGTGGTTGAGGACACTTCACTCAATGTCGTTGACAAGTTCCGTTTGCACGGTCGCAAGTACATTGAGCATTTGACCGGTGGGTCGGCATTACACTGCAACTTGGAGGAGCATTTGTCGAAGGAGCAGTACCGCCAACTGCTTAGAGTGGCTGCCGTTGAGGGTTGTAACTATTTCACTTTCAACATACCTAACACGATCTGCAATGACTGCGGTCATATAGACAAGCGTTATCTGAAGAAATGCCCCAACTGTGGCAGTGAGAAAGTTGACTACCTTACCCGTATCATCGGCTATATGAAACGTGTCTCCAACTTCTCTGCAGCACGGCAGGTTGAGGCAGCCAAACGCTATTATGCCAACGGAGACACACTATGAAAGTAGCTTCATACGATATTGTTTTTCAAGAGATACCTGACGAAGTGACATTGGCGTTGAATATCAGCCAATGTCCTTGTCATTGTCAGGGATGTCACAGCCCCCATCTCGCGGAGGATATTGGCGAACAGCTCACCACCGAATTGTTGCAGACTCTCTTGGACAAGTACCAATCGGCTGTCACTTGTGTCTGTATTATGGGAGGCGATGCGATGCCGGAGGAGGTCAATGAGTGGCTTGCGTACATACATGGTCTTGGCAAAAAGACAGGGTGGTATTCTGGAAGGGACACCAAAGCACCGGAGGTGGAGAATGTCAATCTTGACTACATTAAGATTGGGGCTTATATAGAGGAGAAGGGGGGACTCAAACAGCCCACCACCAACCAGCGTCTCTACCGCCGTGCTGACAACGACTGGGTTGACATTACGTCTGTTTTCTGGAAATAGGATAATTGGTTTGCCTTTGTCGCCTGCCGGTGGTTTTGTATAGTACTGTAAAGATGATAGTAAAGGCAAACTTTTGTTAAGTTATAGTTACGGCTTGGTCAAGTTATAGGCACGGTTTAAGCAGGTTTTAGCCACATCTTTTTCAGCGTGAAAACAGCAAGCAACTCCGTATGATAACCGATAG
>JAIKXR010000030.1 GCA_024683975.1 Paludibacteraceae bacterium | reverse complement strand
TACTGTTTATGGACTATTGCGGTCACGGCAGTGTCAACAACATTACCAACGAGATGTTCCTTACCAAGACGGATATAGAGCGAATGAGCAATCGCAATCAGGCCTTTTGGATGCTTGCCACTTGCGGGTTTGCTCATTTTGACCAGCAGGCTTTGTCGGCGGCAGAAATGGCGGTACTCAACCCTAATGGAGGAGCGATAGCCGTGTTGTCTGCGTGCAGAACTGTGTATGCGAACGAAAACAGTCATATCAATCGTTTCTTATGCGATACGCTGTTCGGCCATTCGGACAGATACACTTACCCTGTGACGATAGGCGAAGCCACACGCATAGCCAAGAACTTGTGCGGGAAGAAAAGCGACAACAAGATGTCGTACATACTGTTTGGCGATCCGGCGTTGAGACTTAATTATCCTACCTCATACGATGTGGTTACTTCTACCCAGAAAGACACACTTCGTGCGCTACAGGAGGTTAACCTACATGGGTATGTGCGCACAGCGCAGGGCGATACGGCTCGTCAGTTCAACGGTACACTTCACGTGACCGTCTATGACAAGGAACAGAAGATTACCACCCGCGACAACGATGCAGTGAGCAGCGGACTGACTCCTATGCCTTATACATACAATGACTACCCTAACCTGCTCTTTGCCGGCAATACGCGAGTGACTGACGGTCATTTCAGTTTGACTTACCGTATGCCCAAAGACATCAGGTACAATTACGGCAGCGGACGAATAGTGTACTATGCTATTGACTCGCTGACGCGAGAAGAGGGATTAGGACACAATCACGATTTCGTTATAGGCGGCAGTTCGGCTCAAGCAGCTTTGTTGGCAGATACTATGGGACCTGACATTAAGATTTATATGGATAACCCTGCGTTTAAGTCCGGGGGAAAGACAAGTGAGTATCCGCATTTCTTCGCCGACATATACGATGATAACGGTATCAATGCTGTAGGTACCGGTATAGGTCACGACTTGATGCTGGTGCTTGACAATGACAACGCACTGACTTACAGCCTTAATGAATACTTTACGACCACCAACGGCAATTACCGTCAGGGACGAGTGAGCTATCCTTTCTCCGAACTGAAAGAGGGTCAGCACAGTCTGATGTTCCGCGCATGGGACTTGCTGAACAACTCATCCACAGCCCGATTACGGTTTACCGTGGTACGAGGATTGGCTACACAACTCTTTTCGGTAATGGCGTATCCCAATCCGTGTCCGGCGGGTGCAACGCTTAATATACGTATAGCAGCCGACCGGCCTGACGAACTTCTACAGAGCAAGTTGAGTATTTATGAGGTAAGTGGCGGCAGAGTTTATGAGACATCGTTTGACGGAGAAAGAACAGTAACTGTCAATCCTGCACAAATAGGGATGCGTCAGGGAATATACATATACAGAATAGAATGTCAGACAGCCACGTCCGGGTCTTCCACCGCCGTTGGCAAACTGATTGTACAATAAGCAAAACAGCCTATGAAGCATATCTAAAGAGTATTATAACAAGCGGATAGTATTTACGTGCTTATCGTGAATATTATTAAATCATTCAAGAAAACAATAATAAATAAACAAACATAAAAAAAATGAAAAAACAACTTTTGTTAGTAGTCGCAGCTGCTACACTTACTGCGTCAGCATGGGCGCAAGGAACGGATTACACCAACCCTATCATTACTGCAATGCCTTCACTTACCATTGCTCCTGATGCAGCAGCGGCAGGTATGGGTGACGTAGGCACAGCCACTCGTCCTGACATGAACTCCCAGCACTGGAATCCTGCCAAATATGCCTTCTTTGAGGAAAGAGGCGGCATATCGGCTTCATACACACCGTGGCTGCGTTCGCTTGTTGGTGATATCGATTTGGCTTACCTGTCAGGTTTCTACCGTTTTGACGAGTTGCAAGCCATTTCAGCCGGTTTTACTTATTTCTCAATGGGTAAGGTTGATTTGATTGACAACACGGGCAATATGTTCCAAGAGGCACACCCCAACGAGTGGGCATTGGACGTTGCTTATTCGCGCAAACTTCACGAGTACGTGTCAATGTCCGCCACTCTTCGTTTCCTCTATAGCGACCTCAATAACGGTGCCAACGCATCGGTGGCCAATGGCGGTACGGAACTTAATCCCGCTTGGACAATGGCAGCTGACATCGCTCTGTATTATCGCCAGCCGATAGAGTTGCCATTCGGTACAAGTTACTTTGCTCTTGGTACCAACATAAGCAATCTTGGCGGTAAGATGACATACGACAAGGGCGACCACCGTAACTTTATCCCTGCCAACTGGCGTACAGGCGTGAGCTATGAACTGCCTTTCGACAACTACAACCGCCTGACTGCAACTGTGGAGGCAAACAAGATGCTTGTTCCTGCCAGCAAATACTCGAAGTTTGCTCCCAAAGACGAGAACGGCAATCAGATTACGACAGGTAACAGTTATTCCGATTGGTTCTCTGAGTTGAGTTCTGCAAAAGGCTGGTTCCAGTCGTTCGCCGACGCACCAAGAGGTTTCAAGGAGGAATTCGATGAGATTCAGTGGGGTGTGGGCTTGGAATACAGCTACGACCGCAAGTTCTTCGGCCGCGCAGGATACAGCCACGAAGCCACCTACAAAGGCAACCGCCGTTACTTCACTCTTGGCGCCGGATTCAAACTCAGTATCGTACGTCTTGACATCAGTTACTGCATTGCCACAGCAGCGACTAACCCGCTGAATAACACTATGCGTTTCACTCTCGGCTTTGACCTGTACGGCATCAAGGACTTGGTTAACAACCGCTAATAGACCGTTTATGCGCATAGGATCAGGCTATGACGTTCATGCTTTTGCCCCCAACCGCAAGTTGTGGTTAGGGGGCATTAACATTCCTTACTCTCGCGGATTGCAGGGTCACTCGGATGCCGATGTGCTGATACACGCATTGTGTGATGCCTTACTGGGAGCAGCGGCAATGAGAGATATCGGTTATCATTTTCCTGATGCCAAAGGCAATGAATATGAAGGTATTGACTCAAAGATACTACTCCGCCGCGTAATGGAGATGCTGCGTGAACAAGGATATGAACTGCAAAACTGCGACTGCACCATCTGCGCACAGCAACCCAAACTGTCGCCATACATAGAAAGGATGCGCGAGTGTCTGAGCGAGGTGATGAAGGTGGATATTGACTGCGTCAGCATCAAAGCCACAACAACGGAACATCTTGGATTTGTAGGCAGGGAAGAGGGAATAGCAGCACAAGCAACGGTGCTGATTGAACGGACAAAACAATGAGATTTTTTCCATAACACAATTTTTGACAGATGAAACAACTTCACTTTGTTCTGATACTGTGCTTAGCATTTTTTGCGCATTGTCTGTACGGACAAGAGGCATCAGGCATCATGACAGCTGACAGTCACAACGATGAAGAAGCGCCTGCCATAACTTTCAGTCGCGACACATTAGTCAGAAGCAACGATTCGATTATTATTGTTGTGACGGCGTGTGCGCCTATATGTTCATCGATTGTGATAGTGGAAAATGCAGAAGGAGACGAAATCGGAAAGATTGTGCCACCTATTGCGGATGCCATTTTTCCGGAGGCATATATAGAGAACGGAATTATAAAGTGGAGAGACAACACTTATATAATGCTGGATGAGGACGAAAAGAGATGGAAAAAGAGCAACCAATAGCGGGCAGACCCATCTATCTGATTGGTTATATGGCAGCGGGCAAGACGACCGTTGGCAGACTTCTGGCTGAGCGCATAGGGTGGCATTTTGTAGATTTGGATGATGCCTTTTTGCAGATTCACGGCTATACACCTAATGAGTATATACGCAAGTTCGGCATAGATGCTTTTCGTAAAAAGGAGAAATATGTTCTTGAAGATATAGCTGACATGTCGCCATATGACAATGTTGTATATGCAACCGGCGGAGGTTATCCTTGCTATGAAGACAATATGGAGTGTTTAGTCGAATTGGGGACAAGCATATATCTTCGCTGGACGGCAGATGATCTTGCCAAGCGGCTGATGCTGACCGACCTAAGTGAACGTCCTGTCCTTCAGGGACGGAACGAAGAAGAACTGAAACAGTTTATCACTCCACAACTGACCGCCCGCGAGGAATACTATATGCAAGCCGACCATGTGATTGATGCACCCGGGTTCAGAGAGGATGCAGACGAGATATTGGCAGAGGAAATAAGGGAATTAATAGAAAGATGGGAATAAAACAAAGACACATTATTCAGATTAATCAATAGTGCCTTACTAAAAAGATTATAGTCATGACCATAAACGAGTTACAGGACGAGATAATAGAGGAGTTTCAGGCGTTTGACGATTGGATGGATCGTTATTCACTTTTGATTGAATACGGCAATCAGTTGTCTGACTTTCCGGAGGAGAGTCGCACGGAGCAGAACTTGATAGACGGGTGTCAGAGCAGTGTGTGGTTCACATGCAGGATGAATGACGATGGTACAATCACATACGAAGGCGATTCGGATGCTATTCTGGTGAAAGGCATAGTGGCATTGCTCATACGCGTGTTGAGCGGTCATACACCGGAGGAGATAGTGAATGCCGAGTTGTACTTTATCGACCGTATTGAACTTCGCGAACACTTGTCGCCTAATCGCAGCAATGGTCTTGCCGCTATGCTGAAGCAGATGAGACTTTTCGCACTGACTTACCTTTCGCAAGAAAGCCACTGATAATCAAAAACGAAAGAGGATGTACCTATGTGTACATCCTCCTTCGTCAGTTATAAGAATTTTCAATTAGTTTTTTTCGCTTTTACTTTTTGAAGTAACGGTTGTAGAGTCCTTGGAAACCTGCACCGTGACGTGCTTCGTCTTTCGCCATCTCGTGAACAGTGTCGTGGATAGCGTCGAGGTTGAGTTGTTTGGCGCGAGTGGCAATCTTGAGTTTGCCTTCGCATGCACCTGCTTCTGCCATCATACGTTTTTCGAGATTGGTCTTGGTGTCCCAAACCACTTCGCCAAGCAGTTCGGCGAATTTGGCACAGTGTTCAGCTTCTTCCATAGCATACTGACGGAAAGCCGCTGCTATTTCGGGATAACCTTCGCGGTCGGCTTGACGAGCCATAGCGAGGTACATACCCACTTCGGTGGCCTCACCCATGAAGTGTGAGTTGAGGTCGGCACGCATCTGTTCGTCAGTGTCCTTGGCAACACCGAGAACGTGTTCGCAAGCGAATTGGATACCGCCGTCTTCAGCTACTTCCTTCCAAGTAACTATTTGTTTGCATTGAGGGCAACGTTCAGGTGCCTCTGTGCCTTCGTGCACATACCCGCAGATGGGGCATACAAATTTCTTTTTCATTGTTTTGTGAGTTTTTGGTTATTGATTGTTTACAAGATACCGAAATATCGGGTTATCGGGAACGCCTGTATATCAAAGGTTATGAATTGGATCTGGAACTGCCTTGTGTGAGGCGGTTCCAGCGGTCGCGGAAGAAACTGCCAGTATTGGTGATGATTTGCATACGCCATTCTTTGAGGTTGTAGTCATCTTCCTGTTCCTGATTCTGCTGCACCTTGGCCACATCTTCTTCTGTAATGATGAGCAGCCAATCGCCTTCTTTGAGTACTGATTTGCCGCTCGGGACAAAGAAGTTCTCGCCACGGCGCGTCATAATGATGCGGAAAGTGTCAGGTATGTTCATCTCCTTGAGCATTGAGCCGCTTTGGAGCATATCAGCCGTGACTTGTATCTCTTGAGCGAACTCATCCACTTCTTCGGGCAACTCTATATCAAAGTGCTGAATACGGACTTTATGTTCCTCCTCTTTGGTCAGTCTCAAACTGCGTGCGAGCATAGTCAGAGTGGAACCCTGCATAATAAGAGAAACGATGGTACATAGGAAAACGACATTGAACAAGAGGCCTGCGTTAGGAACATTGTTAGCCATACAGAGGATGGCAAAAATGATTGGCACAGCCCCCTTGAGACCTACCCAGCTAATGAAAACTTTGTCACGGTTCTGAAACTCCTTGAACGGATGCATACAGATAAAAACGGACAAAGGGCGAGAGATAAAAATCATGACGAAACTGATAATGAGGCAAGGCAGCCATACTTCGCGCTGCAAAAGTTCATGTGGTTTGACCATCAGTCCGAGAAGGAGGAACATGAGCAACTGGCTCAACCATGTCAGTCCTTCGAAAAACGATTTGGTCTGGCGTTTACGGGCGAACTTTGAGTTACCTATAATTAGTCCTCCCATATAGACAGCGAGATAGCCATTGCCCTTCATATAGTATGTGACAGAGTAAATGAAAATGCAGAATGTCAGAATCATAATGGGGTAAAGGCTCTCGTTCGTTATTTTGGTCTTTCGCATAAGCGATACAGCCACTTTACCGAGAGCAAAACCCATAACGCCACCGACTATGAGTTGGACAACTATTTCTTGGGCAATGGTAAGTGCGCTTAATTCTTTTGTTTGTGCGGCAGTGACTATACCTATCAGTGTGACTGTCAAGATATAAGCCATCGGATCATTGGCACCTGATTCAACTTCCAATAGCGGTCGGAGATTGTGTTTGAGGCCTATTTTATTGGTTCGGAGGATGGAGAAAACGCTTGCCGTATCGGTGGACGACATAGTGGAAGCCATAAGCAGAGCAGTCGCGAACCCGACAGATACCAAGGCGTTAATCCAACCAAAGATGAAATAGATGAGAATACCCGAAAAGAGAGCGGTGAGCATAACCCCTACTGTGGACAGAGTAACTCCCGGAGCCACGACCGGACGGATGTCTGCCATCTTGGTATCCATACCGCCTGAATAAAGAATGACGCACATGGCTATGGTACTGATAGCCTGCATTGAGCCAAGCCCAATGCTCGAAATATAACCCACTCCGTCCTCGCTGATATAGGAGCCTAATCCGTCTGGTCCGAAGACCATACCGACAAGGAGGAAAAGCAGCAGAGCAGGCACACCAAAGCGGTTACCAATACGATCCGTAAAAATACTGGCAAAGAATAGGAGACTGAGAATAAGTAGTATAAGTTCTACTTGCATAGTTCTATTTTGCCTTTTTGCCTAATAGAAATTCCTCTATTATCTTCTCTATATTCTCGCGCGGATACAATCCTTTGAGCAACATAGGTTGTCCTGTTTTAGGCACATAGAGAACTTGGGGTATGCTGGTAATGTTGAAGATGTATGCCAATTCCCGTTCTTCTTCTGTATCTGCCTTGTAGAAGTCCACTTTGCCTTTGTACTTTATACTGAGCGAATCCATAACAGGTGCCAGACGCTTGCACGGTCCGCACCAAGTGGTATAGAAATCAACAACGCACGGGCGTTTGCCACGGAAATTCCAAACCGTGTCGGTCCGATAGTTGAAGACCTGCTGCTTGAACTGCGCGGTGGTAATATATCTGACTTCGGCAGAAGCTTGCGTGGGCAGTAGAGTCACCCACGCGAGCAGGATGATAGGTAACAGGTGTCTCATTTGTCTTTTTGTTTTTCTAATTGACGGTCAATGGCTTCAAGAGACTCATCAATACCTTGCTCGAAAGTGTCACAAGTTTTTTGCGCGAACAGTTCCGCACCAAAACCGCTGACGCGGATACGTGTCTCCTTATTGAGGTTGGTTTCAGGTTTAACTACTGTCATACGGATTTCCATTTCTGCCGAAGCAGGAAGGAGTTTCTCGTAGCGGCGTGTTTTCTTGTTGATGTACTGACGCAGATGCTCTGCGATGTCAAAATTGATGCATTGAGTGTTAAGTGTCATGGTAATTGTTATTTAATGGTTGTTAATATATCAGTTGTTTGTTGCTCGCGGGTGAGCATGATTGTATGCCCGGTGGATTTGTTCAAATGTTGTATGCGAGTAAACTTCGGTGGCAGCAAGTGAAGCGTGACCGAGAAGTGTCTGGATAGTGCGAATGTCGGCTCCGTTGTTCAGCATATCTGTCGCGAAAGTATGCCGAAAGACGTGCGGCGAGTGTTTTTTGAGCGATGTGATTTCTTCCATTCTTTCAGTCACTATTCTGTACACTTCGGTCTGGCTCAACGTGGTGACACCGTCCTCTTTCCAATCCACAAAAAACGTGCCATTGGCAATATTGCGGACTTCACGATACCGCTCTATCTGTCGGCAGAGTTTGTTGCCAATGGGTATGAGGCGTTCTTTACGTCTTTTTCCGAACACTCGTATTTGTTTTTGCCGCGTATCCACATCTTTGTCTTGCAGTCCGATGAGTTCGGCACGGCGTATGCCTGTTTGAAAGAGCATTTCTATGATGAGACAGTCACGGATACTGACAGGGTCATAGGCTTCTTGTTCTAAGTAAGCAACTGATTCCGTTTCTTTGGGGCGGAAAAAGACAGGCAGGGGTTTGTCGGCTTTTGGAGCGATAATCTTGCGCGTTATATCTTTATCAACTGCTTGGATACGAAGCAGAAACTTGTAAAACGAATGGAGAGCGGTAAGTTTCTGCTGTACGCTCCGGGGTGAGTTATTTTTTTCTTCTATCAAGTATAGCAGCCACTCGCGAATGACCTGTTCGGAGATTTCGCTTAAACGTTCCCGGCTGAGGTCATTACCGCTATATATGATGAACTCTTGGAGAGCGTCCGAGTACGCACGCACGGTCAGCGCGGAGTACTTCTTCTCAACGGCTATATATTCCAAGAACGCGTCAATCACTGTTTTGTGCGGAGAACAGGCCGAACAGTTCGGCATCTATATGGTCGGTTATCCAGCGGAAGTCGTCGGGGTTCTCGCCGAATTTGATTTTGTCGCCATCAACTATCAGCAGGCGTCCTTTGTATTCATGAATCCATGCCTCGTACTTGTCGTTCAGACCTTGCAGGTAGTCGATGCGCATACCTGACTCATATTCGCGACCGCGTTTCTGTATCTGTGCCACGAGGTTAGGGATGCCCGAACGGATATAGATGAGCAGGTCAGGCATACGCACTAACGACATCATCAGGTCGAACAGGTCTTGGTAGTTGTCGAAGTCGCGGTCCGACATGTAACCTTGTTCGTGCAGGTTCGGAGCAAAGATGCGTGCGTCCTCATAGATAGTGCGGTCTTGGATGATGTACTCGTCCGACTGGCCTATCTCTACCACGTCTTGGAAGCGCTTGTTCAGAAAGTAAATCTGCAGGTTGAACGACCAGCGCGCCATGTCTGAATAGAAGTCCTCAAGGTAGGGGTTGTACTCGACCGACTCGAATCTCGGGGTCCAGCCGTAGTGTTTGGCAAGCATGTTCGTCAATGTTGTCTTGCCGCAACCGATGTTTCCTGCGATGGCTATGTGCATAGTAGTGTTGTTTATCGGGTTATACGTTATATGTCAAGCGATGTCTGTCTGTTCTTCCAGATGTGTTCCGAGAACAGACCGAACAGTTGTCCGTCTATCTTGTCCAATACGGTACGGAAGTCTTCGGGGCGGTTCTCAAAGTCCAGTTGGTCGGAGTCGATGACCAGTACGTTCCCCTCGTAGCGTTGGAAGATGAACTCTTCGTATCGGTCGTTCAGGTCTTTGAGGTAGTCTATCTGCATGGCTTGTTCGTACTCACGGCCGCGTTTCTGTATCTGGGCTATCAGTGCCGGCACCGACTTGCGCAGATAAACCAGCATATCAGGCAGACGGATGAGGCTTTTCAGGTTGTTGAACAGCTCCATGTAGGTCGTGTAGTCACGTTCGCTGAGGTCTCCGCGTAGGTAGTTGTTGCGCACGAACACGAACACGCCCTCATACAGACTGCGGTCTTGGATGATGGTGTGGGTGGCTTGTTGCACGGATAGCAGGTCTTTGAACCGTTCTTTCAGGAAGTAGGTCTCGACGCAGAACGACCATCGGGAGATATCTTTGTAGTAGTCTTCCAGATAGGGATTATAGGTCACGCTCTCGAAGCGTGGCTCCCAGCCGTAGTACCGCGCTAACATCTTTGTCAGCGTCGTCTTACCGGCTCCTATGTTTCCCGCTATGGCTATATACATCCTTCCGTCTAATATCTATCGTCCAACGGTCTAACATCCAACCTCCAACCATGCAATGGTCTAACGTCCAAAGTCTATCGTCTAACCTCCAACCATTTTCCGCCGCAAAGATACAGGTTTATTCTGAATGAACAAATACCCCCGGCATTTTCCCCTGTTTCGTCTTGCCTTTCCTTCTGTTACGTAAACATTGCTTCCCCCTTTCCCTCCTGTTTCGTATGCGTAGCTTCCCCCTTTGTTATAGATAGCTTCACCCCTTTGCGGACTATAGGAATACCATACGGATACTATAGGGATACTATACGGATACGATACAGATACAATCGGAATACGCCTTCCCCTCTATGTCAACTCTCAACTATCAACTACATACCAAGAGCGGGTGATTAGCGGGTGATTTCCGGGTCATTCAGCAGACCGCATCGTAGGCGCACCCTACACAAACTGAAAAAGATTTACTCAACACATGAAAAAGTTGTCCCGAAAACCGAATTATTTCACAATCACTTTCTCTGTTCCGAGGGATTGACAGTATGGAAGAATGTGGATGAGATTAATCTCCAAAATCTTAAAAGAGTAAATCTTTTCTTATAAAAATATTGAATGTTGCTGGTAATGGTGCGGATTCAAGGCTATTTTGCGAGAATAAATATCTTCCATCGCAAATGAAACCTAATTCATACCAATTTACGCCATTTAACATATCGCAAGCCTTCTGCATATCAATGCTTTGGTTATATGGAAAGATTGCTAATACTGAACCGTCATAATCATTACTTGGATGCAAGAAAAAGGGATTGTTATTACGCGTCTTCGCATTTACATAAATACGTTTTTCGTTTGACATATAGTGGTTTCTACCCCACATCCACCAATTACTCTCGTCAAAATGTTTTATGCCGCGATTCAATAATTCTTGCTTGTATTGTGACAGATAAGGTGATTGTTCGTTGAATATCATTCGCTTTGTTTTACCTGTTTGACATGTAAATGAACATACAAATTCACGATTGCCAAATTCCTCACTCTCAAAATACTTATCGGCACCACTTACAGCACCGACCTTTACAAAGAATATCTCACCAAATTGAAGCGGATATTGATTGTCTGTAAAAAGCAGTTGTCCGTTGCATAAAGTGAAACGTTTGGTTACATTAGTGGCACGGGAGTAATTCCCTTTTTCAAACCGAAAGATAATACAGTTGGGACTGAAGCCCTTGAATATGTTCTTATCTCCTAAATCAATAATGTCAGTAATTGTTCCTTGGTTGAATATAAACTGATTAAGCCTTATGCTTGAGGTGGCTTTAAGATAATCGCGCGGGGTAATGAATATCAGTTCACCATGGTCATTCAGATGGTTGATACATTTCTCAATAAAAAACAGATATAGATTGCTTCTCTCATCAAACAAACTGCTTTTTAGTTTCTTTTTTGTTTCAGCTGATATATCTTGATATCTAACGTAAGGAGGATTGCCAATGATGGTGTCGAATTTCTCAGATAACGGATAATCAAAGAAATCCATATTCAAAGCGCCTTTGGGACAATGCTGTATGTCTATCTCTATTCCTACACAATCAGGTATCTCATTGAAGAATGCACCATTACCGCATGACGGTTCAAGTATTCTGCCATCGTTATGGCGAAGTGTGAGCATTTGCGCTACAACAGATTGAGGGGTAAATACTTGCCCCAATGTTTCTACATTAAACATATTGGGGAAAGTATTTTTTGAAGTTGAAATAGATATCAGAACGCAATTTGATTGATGCGGCAAAAGTAGTCATTATAAAATCTGCCGCCTCCTCAAAAGTGCGGGATATTAATATGTGATTGTCTTGCCATTTGCTTTGAAAAGGCAGATTATTGCCATTGGGTGTCAGATTAGAAATGCTTTTCAGTGTTGAGCAAAACACATCTGACAAATCTCTCTTATTAACAATGAGAAAATAGTAATCTTTGTCTTTGTGTTTGCCAAAAGAATCATTTAGTTTTTGGAAGAACGGTAACCAACTAATCTCGTTGCCAAAAGCAGGTTTTAAGCCTGTAAGCGCATAATAGATACCTAATTTGCAATTAAGGTTATCAACAGAAGTTGTATTGGTTACCTTGATATTGATAGGGTAGAATTCGCGATTGTCTTCAATCGCAAAATCAAACCAGTCTCTTGCTTGCGGTCGGACAAGTTCGTAATTCCCGAAAGGAAATGTGCGTTCAAGATAATTAAGCACTTCATCTTCATTGATGGCAGAGTTAATCCTGCCGTCTTGATTTTGTGCAGATATTCGAAAATTATGCGAGGCGAGATGCTCGCTAATGTCAGTTAAGATAGTTGGTACTTTTGTCATGGATTGATAATGTGTGTTTGCGCATACTATCAATCCATTACGGATAAAGAAAGCGAGTTCACTTATCCGTTCGACAGGTGTCTACCAAACCCCTACTTTCGACAAATGAACTCACATAAGTGAGCGCATTGCTATATCACGAAAGTAGAGATGTAGTTACACCTCAATAGTATTATTTCAGTAGTTCTTTTAGTTTGGTAGACTTCGTCGAACGATGAAATAATAGTAATGCTTGTAAATAATTATGTCCTTCTGTTTTAAGTCGGTAAGCGACTATAAGTTTGTTGCCTATGTTGTTGCACTGTTTTTACAGTGCGGGGTGTTAGGTCATCGGCGAGTTGTGTTGATTTATTCCTATTATATATTGATACTTTATTCTTGTGTTGATTCGATAACAAGAGAGGTGTATTTGCCTTGACCGACATCAATTACCACTTGGCTTTCTGGGACAAAGGTATGGAGAGGGGGCTATTTGTACAAGAGGAAGATGTGCTTTTGTATCATTTAGTTGTTTTTCCGGTTGGTCTGTATGGATAAAGTGACCTATGCCTCTTTATCGCTTGATAATATTTTCTTCAATTCTTCGATATCCGGCAACGCCTTGCGCAGATTCTCGGGCATATCAGCAGCGGTTGTGTAAGTGGCTACCCCATAGGGCGGTTGAATTCCTGTATTACAAATTCCACATACTCCTTATTGGCTGATTTGCAAAGCACAATGCCTATAGAGGGATTTTCGTGAGGTTTCTTTACTTTGGTGTCTCATTTCTTCAGATATGTTGTAAGTTGTCCTAGGTAACTTGACTTGAACTCACCTATCTTCAATTCCACTACAACCAAAGCGTTCAGTTCCCGATTGAAGAACACCAAATCAGGGAAATGCTCTACTCCGTAAATTTCAAGGTGATATTGATTGCCGACAAATGTGAAATCGTTGCCAAAGGTCATTATAAACTTCTTGATATCGTGGACAATCTTCTGCTCAACCACTTTTTCGTCAATATCTTGTTTGTCCCGTTCTCCAATTTCTTCTGTATTGATAAATTCAAGTGCATACGAATCCTTGAACATCATTACAGCTTTACGTGCAAGTGAGGAGTTGGAAATTGTCTGTATAAAATTGTTAGGAATCTTATCTTGATTCTCGCAGGCGTGTTGTCTGATGAGTTTTTCAAGTGCTTCTACAGAGAGATGTTCTTCGGCTGTGCGACGGATGTAGTAATAGCGGGCATCGGCGGATTTACACAGTGCCATAATCCGAGTATGGTGAGTAAATGGAACCCTGAAGAAGTCTTCTATTGGGAAATCAACAATGTCGGGAATAGATATTGCTGTATATATATTAATCTCATTATCAGTATTATATAATTTATCGGTTGCAACCGATAAATCTTTTGTAACACTTATATCGGTCATAACCGATGAATATTGTGGCAAGATATCAGCCTCTGACTCAACGAAATCAGCATCAAGTATATACCATGCTTCATAGAACCGCCTCATTTCATTGAGTTGCGTTGACGAAAAACCTCTTAAACCGGGCATTTCTTTGCGTAGCTGCTCGCTTATCGCTTTCAGTGCACCACTGCCGTATGGCAATCGGCGAGTATTGTGTGACAGGTATTTGCCTATCCCATAATAAACCGCAAGTTGCACACGATTCACACCTTTCAGTGCTTCGTACTGGCCTTGCAGAATAGCCGTTTTGATAGTTTCAACCGCTTGGGACAGTGGTATGATAGAATTATTATCCATAGTGTGATATGTTCATGCAATAATACCCATGTTAATCGGAATTGTAATCCTAATGAGTTAACTTTACGCGAGTGTTCTATAGCGTAGGCAAAATGGCGTGCATCATCACCTCAAAATTTTGCTTGATTTTGCGGGGTTTCGGTCAGGGAAGTGGCATGCATTTTTCGCGCAAGAACGTCTGTTCCTCCTCGTCGAGGCGGGGGGAGAGGGTGTCATAGACACGCCGGTGATAGGCGTTGATCCACGCTTTCTCGTCCGGTGTGAGCATCGTCATATCCAGCAGGCGCGTGTCGTAGAAGCAGAGGGTGAGGGTCTCAAACTCGTAGTACTCCTCGCCGGTGGCGCGCTCGGAAAGAGGGGTATACACCGGCGACGGGTCTTGCTGTGAGCCGGCCGGGACGGTCAGCACAAGGTTCTCGGTACGGATGCCGTATTCGCCCGTGCGGTAAATGCCCGGCTCGTCGGAGAAGATATTGCCCAGTTGGATGGGATTGGTGTTGTTGTCGGTACGGATATTGGCAGGTCCTTCGTGACAGCCCATAAAATGCCCTACGCCGTGTCCTGTGCCGTGTCCGTAGGTGATGCCTTCCTGCCACATGTACTGGTGCGCCAGCACGTCCAGCTGGTTGCCGCGTGTGCCTTTCGGGAAACGCGCCCGCGCCAGAGCGATGTGTCCTTTCATCACGAGTGTGTAGTCGTGTTTCAGCTCATCGGATATGTTGCTGGGATTGCCAATCCAGACGGTGCGCGTGATGTCAGTGGTGCCGTCAAGGTATTGTCCGCCGGAGTCCAGCAGCAGCACGCCGTCGCCTTCTATCCTGGCGCACTTGCCTTCCTCGGCGTGGTAATGGACAATAGCTCCGTTGGCGTTCCAACCGGCAATGGTGCAGAAGCTCTCGTCCGTGAAGTGTTTGCCCATTGCCCTGTATTCGTGCAGCCGTGCGGCAAGGGTCAGTTCGTCCTCTTCGCTGTCGCGCTCCTGCTGCCAGCGGTCGAGCCAGCGGAAGAAACGTGTCAGAGCCACGCCGTCCTCAATCATCGCTGTGCGCTCGCCCTGTATCTCCGTATCGTTCTTCACGCTCATCATCTTCTGCACGGGGCAGGGAGTCAATTTCCGTACCTTGTTGTTCTTGGTGACCGCCTCGTACAGAGCCTCATTCACGCGGTTGCCGTCCAAGAGTACCGTACTTTGAGAAAGATTGCGTAGGTAGTCGTATATTGCTTCGTAGGGGAGCAGGGTAATGCCTTTCTGTTGCAGCGTGGCGGCATCTTTCCCATTCACTTTGCGCTCATCCACAAAGAGCGTGCAACGGTTCTCCTCCACCACCACATACGCGATGACGCAAGGCGTGTAGTCCACATCCGTGCCGCGTATGTTGAGCAGCCAGCCAATCTCGTCAAGAGCGGCAATCAGCAGTGCCTGCGCGTTCTCGTCCTTGAGCGCCTGGCGGACACGGATGAGTTTGCTCTCCACCGATTCACCGGCATAGCAGTCGTCGTAGATGTACAGCGGGTTCATCGGTATGTCGGGTCTGTGGTCAGTCCAAACGGGTCGTATCAGGTCGCATGTGGTCAGTTCGAGCGAGCCGACAGACTCTTTGAGTTGGTGAAAAGCGTTGACGGTGTACATCTCGGCATTGACCGCAACCGTACCCTGCACGTTCTTTTGGAGCCATTGGGCGATGGTCGGGCAGTCGATGTCGCTTTCGCGCATCAGGCGGACCGTCGTTCCTGCCAGTTCCTTTTCAGCCTGCAGGTAGTAGCGGCTGTCGGTCCACAGCAGGGCTTCCGTCCGGGTGATGACGGCTGTTCCTGTCTCGCCCTGGAATCCGCTTATCCACTGCATTTCTGCCCAGTGGGTGGCCATATACTCGCTGTTGTGCGGGTCGGTGCCGGGTACGATATAGGCGCTGACACCCGCTTGTTGCATCTGCTCACGCAGAGCCGCTAATCGTTGTGGGATATTTTTCATCATCTTTACATTATTAGTTCATCAGTTTGCCTTTTTGCCATTTCAAATCGGGGTAGGTCTTCTTCAGGTATTCTACCGCCGGTTCTATACCGCTGCTGCCCGAAGTGGCAAAGGGAATCAGCTTCTTTCCTTCCAATTGCGATAAGTTGTTGTCAATCCATGAGTTGATAATTCTGGGACATATGCCCCACCAGATAGGGAAACCCACATAGACAGTCTCGTAAGGGGTTATATCCGTACATTGTTTGATAGTTGGACGCGCCTCCTCGTCTTGCATCTCGACCGATGAACGGGACTTCTTGTTACGCCAGTCAAGGTCAGCAGCGGTGTAAGGCTCGGCTGCTTCTATCTCCCATAGGCTTGCACCAGTCTCTTTGACCAACTTTTGCGCTGCCGCTTTAGTCGTACCCGTTGCAGAAAAATAGACAACTATTGTTTTGGACTCTGCCGCCGCTATCAGCGACAGCATGACTATGGACAGTGTTGTAAGAATCTTTTTCATTGTGCTTGTGTCGCTTCGTTATTCACTATTCCATCATTCGTTTGTTTTCTTCACTGCCTTGAACGACATGTCAAGGGCTTTGAAAGAGTGGGTAAGCGCGCCGACAGAAACGAAGTCCACACCCGCCAACGCATAGTCGCGGATGGTGTCAATAGTGATGCCTCCCGAGGACTCGATCTCGATTTTCTTGCCGTTCTCTTTTTCCCATTGGCGGACTATTTCAACCGCCTGCCGAGTGGCTTGGGGCGTGTAGTTATCGAGCATCACACGGTCGGGAATGCCAGTGGCGAGAGCCTCGCGCAGTTCGTCGAAGTTGCGTGTCTCGATCTCTATCTTCAGGTCCAGGTTCTTTTCCTTGCAGTAGCGTTGCGCGCCAGTCAGTGCCGCCGTGATGCCGCCCGCAAAGTCCACGTGGTTGTCCTTGAGCAGAATCATGTCGAACAGCCCGATGCGGTGGTTCTTGCCGCCGCCTATACGTACCGCCTCTTTCTCCAGGTAACGCAGTCCGGGCGTTGTCTTGCGCGTGTCAAGCACGTAGCAGCCCGTGTCGGCGATGAGCGACTGGTAACGGTGGGTGGAGGTGGCTATGCCTGACATCAGCTGCATGATATTGAGCATGGTGCGCTCAATCTGCAGCAGACTCAGTTCGCTGCCATACACGCGGAACGCTATGTCCCCCTTCCTCACCTGGTCGCCGTCGTGCAGGATCTGCTCGAAGCGTAACGAGGGGTCGAAATAATCCACCACCTCTTTCGCCACCTCCACACCTGCCAGTATGCCTTCGGCCTTGATGATAACCTGCTGGCAGCCTTGGAGGTCGCTGGGTATGCAGCACAACGATGTATGGTCGCCCTCACGGATGTCCTCGCTGAACCAGAGCCGGATAAGCTGGCGTAATTCTTCTCTATTCATAAATGTACGGATGTTTGTTATGATGATTGTTGTTAAAATTCGCTGGTGAAATGGAAACGGATATGCGGATAGTCGTTCTGCGCCAGTTGGAGGATATAGGCGGAGTCGGCGAGGAAAACGTCGCGTCCCGCCTTGTCGAACGCCATATACTGCGCCTTGCGGCGTTTGAACTCCGCCATCTGGGCGGCATCGTCGCTCTCTATCCAGCAGGCTTTGTAGAGCTGGATGGGCTCCCACCGGCAGAGAGCATTGTACTCGTGCTCAAGGCGATACTGAATGACCTCAAACTGGAGCTGCCCCACCGTTCCGATAATCTTGCGCCCGTTCAACTGGCTGACAAAGAGTTGCGCTACGCCTTCGTCCATCAGTTGCTTGACACCTTTGTCCAACTGCTTTTGCTTCATCGGGTCGGCGTTCTCTATGTACTTGAACATCTCGGGCGAGAAAGAGGGAAGACCTTTGAAGTGAAGTATCTCACCGGACGTGAGCGTGTCGCCAATCTTGAAATTACCGGTGTCGGGCAGACCTACAATGTCTCCCGCAAACGCCTCATCGACAGTCTCTTTGCGTTGCGCCATAAAGCAGGTGGGCGACGAGAAGCGCATTGTCGCCGGCTTGCCCCCGGGTGGCGGCATCAGGGTGTACCACTCGTTACGATGGAACACCCCGCTGCAGATTTTGAAGAAGGCGATGCACGAGCGGTGGTTGGGGTCCATGTTCGCGTGAATCTTGAAGCAGAACCCCGTGAAGGTCTCCTCCATCGGGTTCACTGTCCGTTCCTCGGCTTGTACGGGACGGGGTGAGGGGGCGTTGCGGACAAAGAAGTCAAGCAGTTCCTGCACGCCGATGGTCTTGTAGGCACTGCCGTAGAAGACGGGGGCGAGGTCGCCCGCAAGGTACTCCGCCTTGTCAAAAGCGGGATACACCTCGTCCAGCAGCTCGCGGTCCGCGCCGGATATGCGTTTGTTCCATTGCTCACTGCCTCTGGTCCACACCTCGCTGAATTTCAGCCCTTGTCCGTCTGCCCACGACATGGGGGTCACGCGGATGCCCAGTTCCTTTTCCACATCGTCCATCAGGTCGAACGGGTCGCGGCCCTCGCGGTCCATCTTGTTCATAAAGACCATCACGGGAGTCTTGCGCATACGGCAGACCTCCATCAGCCTGCGGGTCTGTGTCTCAACACCTTTCGCGCTGTCAATCACTATGATAACGCTGTCCACGGCGGTCAGTGTGCGGAACGTGTCCTCCGCAAAGTCCTGGTGGCCGGGGGTGTCAAGGATGTTGATATGCCATACGGTGCTGTCTTTGTCGTTTCCGTTGCTGTAGTCAAATCCCATCACGCTGGTAGCCACGCTGATGCCGCGCTGTTTCTCTATCTCCATCCAGTCGCTGGTGGCGGTGCGTTTGATCTTGTTTGACTTGACGGCGCCCGCCACGTGGATGGCGCCTCCGTAGAGAAGCAGTTTCTCGGTGAGGGTCGTCTTTCCCGCATCGGGGTGGCTCACGATGGCGAACGTGCGCCGCCTCAGTATCTCGTCTTGCAGTGTCATTATCTCAATCTTGCGCCGAATTGTTTCTCAAACGCCTGCTGAAGGCGTGACATGATATTCTCAATCTGCTGATCCTTGAGCGTGTTGTCCTTGTCCTGCAGGATGAACGACAGCGCGTAACTCTTCTTGCCTTCCTCCAGGTTCTTCCCCTCA
>JAIKXR010000021.1 GCA_024683975.1 Paludibacteraceae bacterium | reverse complement strand
AAACTGCTTACAAATGTTACGCGGTCGTCGGTAGTACGACTTACTTCTGCCGGAGTATTCATCGTTACACCATAGAAGATAACGGTCGAGATGTCGTGACGAGGAACAATCAGATAAGGCTCGTTGGCATCTACTACGTTTGTGCGGATGAACTCGAAAGATACGCTTCCACCGTCTTGAGACAATGTCAAGGTGTTCAGTCTATATACAGCATTGTACAAGGCATCATCCTGATCCAGTGTGCAGTTGAACGGAACAGAGAGAGTTGCCCACTGACCGGCACTGTAAGTACGATCCTTCAGTGTAACGGTCAAAACACCTGTTGCTGCAGCACAATTGCTGGTGAAGGCTGCCTGCTCCCATGTATCGTCCATCACGAACGGAGTGTTCGCTGCAAAGGTGGGAGTAAGACTTGTGTTGGCGGCAATCTCTGATACCTGACGGCTTGCTGCCGTGTTGGCGTCATTCCATTGGTTGAAGTGATAACCCTTGGCGGGTACGGCTTTAACGATTATCGTTGTACCTTCTTCATACTGATATGTTCCGCCTGCTGCAGGAACAACTTCGGTCTCACCACCAGCCGTCAAAGTAACGGAACCGTTAGCAAACGCACCGATAGTAACGTTGTATTTCGGAGCCTTGGCTACTTGTTCGAATACGGCTACATAGTCTTGGTCGCCTGTTACGGCTGTTACGGCAGGTGTCCAACCTGTGAAGTTGTAAGAATACTCTTCCGTACCAATCTTGGTAGGTTCTGAGGGCTCGATGGGGTTAGCGTTATATGCCACTTGAGCGGTAGAAAGTACGGTTGTGCCGTCATCCATCAAGAAGCGGATGGTGTACTGGCGCGGAGTGGTGGAAGACGAGAACTGCGCCGTATAGGTCGTGTTCGTCGAGATATTGCCTAATGCAGGACTCCAACCGGTGAAGGTGTAGGTCGTTACTGTGGATTCGGTCTGCGTTGAAGGTCTGGTAGGAGTGGAACCGCCATAAGTGGGAGTCGTGCCGGGGGTGACATTGTTGTTGGTGTACAGCGTAGTGTTGTCATAGTTTTTGAACGTGGCAGTTACTTTCTGAGCTTCGAACACTGCGGTATAAGTAGCATTGCAGATTTTGAAGACACGCGGGTTGCTTGTATTACCATCGTCCCAACGAACGAATGTATAGCCGGACTTGGAAGCTGTGATGGACGTTGTTGATGCACCCCATTTGCCGTTATACGTAGTAGAGGTCGTTCCGTCTGCCTTTACAGTCAGAGTGTAGTTAGCAGCATCATAAACGGGTTTTACCTGTTGAGCATAGTAAAAATAAGTGTGATTTGAACCGCTCGCACTCTTTGTTCCTATATAACCTGAACCGGAAGAAGTTGAGTGAGACAGATTAAGTCTGTATGCTTCCGAAGACGAGTATTTAGAAGATGTCCAATAGTAGCCGTTTCCACTGAACGATGCACCTGTAACACTACTGCCGTATTTATATCCTCCGAAATAGAAATTAATGGTCTTGCTATTGGCTACAGCCGTTACTAATTGAACAGTACTGGAAGTTCTGCTGATGGTTGCTTTGCTGATAAGTGTGGTGTATTCTGTACTTGTCGGAGTACGCCAACCTTCACCGAGAGCGGCTGTCGCAGGGTCTTTATCTGCAGGAAGATTGTTAGTAGCAGTATATATGCCTGAATAACTATAGGAAGTAGAAGCGGTTCCTGTGCAAGCTGTTACGTTTCCATACTGATAGTACAGACCTACTGTTGTTGTGCTGCTTGCACCGATAGCGCGGTCACCCCAAAGGATATTATCATTAGTACCCATATCATACGCATTCATCGTATAGTTAGTACCACTGATAGTATAGTTCTTAGTTTGAGAAGAACCACCACCGGCTCCGCCGCCACCAGCACTTGCATTCACAGTTGCCGTAAGACTAACAGAAGCAGAGGTCGTAAGTTTAAAATATATTGTATTTCCATCTGCATAATATGAGTTTTTTGTAGCAGAAGCAACAGCAGCAGCAGAGGCAACTGAAGTATATGAGCAAGTCCAAGCAGTCACAGCATTCCCACTTGTACAATTAACAGTGATTTTATATACCTTATTGGCCGTCGGATTACTGCTGTAAGAGTATTTGCTCAATACCGAACTTCCAGTATATGTTACTGAATATGTACTACTGGTTACGGAATTATTTGTACTATAATATAATCCGGTAAAACTACTAACGCCTGAGTAACCGGGTGTCCCGTTAATAGTAACATTGATCGCACCCCACATCTGGGAGGAGATGAGAGCCACAAGAATTAAAGAAAATAGTTTTTTCATGATTGTTGAGTTTTAGTTAAACAATAATTGTATTTGGTTTGTTGTTTTGTTATTCTTTTCACACGTTTGCTGACACTTGTCTGTCAGCAACTATTGTACACAAAAAGCGGCAATATCGCTTCTTCCTATTGATATTACCGCTTTCTTTGTTATGACCTTTTCTTTATATTGCCAATCCTGTTCGCATCACATCGTCATATAAAGGCGAATGAGAACCGGCTTCTAAAATGACAGGCTCTATCATTGAGTTTACCTGACGGGCATATTTCCATAAAGGAGGAACAACCGTGAACCAGTTGCCGCTAATCTTCGGTACAACAACTGCAACATCTATATCACTGTCCTTGTGAGCAGTTCCTTTGCTGTATGACCCATACAGATAAATACGGGCATCAGTATAGTGCGGCAGGATAGCTGCCTTATATGCCTTGACTATATCTATAACTTGCTCTTTATCCATTCTCTCATTTGTTGGGTTTGAGACATTATCTTATCACATACTTCTTTATTCAGACTGGAAGCCAATAAAGACTTATAATCAGGATACCGAGCCTCTATATTTAATGGAGTCATAGCATCAAGAAAGTCATGCTGCTCCTCTGACATTAAAACACTCAAACCCGATTTCTCAGCTAAACGGGTCAGATTGTGAATATATGGAGGGTCGTCCGGCAAACACTTCGTATAATATGCCTTTATCGTCTTCTCCAAAGCTTGGTGACACATAAATGCCACATACAACCAACGATGTGACTTCATTAAATCTGAAGCCGTATCATAGTCGTAATCTGCTATGTCCAACCAATATTTGACTTTATCCATATATAGAGATTTTGTTTCTTTGCGGTGCAAAAGTACTGCCTTTTCACTAAACTGACAAATTTTCGCTGAAAAAACAGTAATTTATAGAATGTCCAGTTACCTTTTGCGGTAATATCAATACGTCAAAGAGCATTTTTTGATAGCACTCGCTTGTGCTATCACGCAGCATTACTGCTGCGGACTTTACAGTCCCTGACCGAAGAGGTTATAACTACGCGTGCCGCGTATAATCACTACCCTGCCGCCTTGCATCACTTTGCGGGCGGACTCGGCGGATGAGCGTGTTCCCGTTGTGTCTATTTCTTCCACACCGGTAGGTGTCTCCGGTTCGGAGAAGGCGGTAAAGTAGTCGCCTATGCCCGCGCGTTCCTTATAATTATCAAGACAACCCTCCGGGTACTCCACTACTATATCGGCGGGAGTAACAACGCCAGCGGATGTCCACGGATTACGGGCATCTCCTTCTGCTATAGCGCACTTGGGAGGAGTCATACCGAGGAAGCGGAGTTTCTGAAGCTTGTTCAGTACAATCGCACTCAAACCGAGACTGTCAAGCCCAGCAGGCAGGACGAGCGTGGAGATGAACGACTTGGTTTTCTGCGACGAGCGGATGCACAGTCCCTGCTCCTCGATGACGCGCATCGAGGCGGGCAAATCAAGTGTCTTGATGCCTACTCCGTACAGTCCTCTGCGACGGATAACACGCACTTTGCTCTCTGGGTCAAACGATAGCGTCTGTATCCATGAACCCTCAAAAGCGCTTTCGCCTATCTCCGTTACGGTATAGACGTTCTCGCTCTCCGAGCCGCTGCCGCCGCCGAAACTGGCTCCGCCGACGGTGATGGTGGCGGGGACATAGATGTTCGCCTGCTCATAGACGTAGTCGGTCTGCGCGTTCTTGCAGGCGATCACCGTCGCTTCGCGGGTAACTGGGTCGCAACTGTACCAGAGCTGGTCCACATCGCACGTGAACGTCTGCGCCGAGAGGTACGGCACCAACGCAAGCAGAGCGAATATAAACAACTGTGTGCGGCGCATGGGGTTTACTGCATTAAGGCTCCTGGATCGTCTGGATCAGCAGGTTGGATGGGAACATCCGAACTGTTGATGATGGTGGCGTCCATAATGCGCTCCATCGCGACATACTGAATGATGTCCGTTGTGGGCAAGCAATACGTTTTTTTCATAAGCTTTTGGTTTATAAAGTTAGTAATGTGAGTTATATTATTCGTAATAAATGTATTTTTGAACAATTTGTGGGTGATTTTCGGCAATTTGTGTTACATTCTAAACATAAATTATCACAAAGTTATCATAAATTATTGATATTCAGATGTAGGAAAGTTTAACCAATTATCAACTGTCAATTATCCATTGTCAACTGTCAATCAAAATCTAACTGTCGGAAAACCAGTCTGATTCAGCGTATGGTCAGACTTCCGTTTTAACGTCCGTTTTTTTGGTCATAGTGTTATGACAACGCCGCAAAGATAGACGACTTTTTTCATCAGACAAATTTTTTGCCATATTTTTTGTGTTTTTTTAACAGTTTGCGGCATTTTGCCTTACGATATGGTACTTTATTGCCCTTTTTTATGAGCGTTTTGATTACCCAAAAAACGGACGGTTTTGGGTTGATGACTAATGAGTGAACAAAAAGGAGAGAGATAATTTTTTGAATCATTTTGATAATTTTGGGCCAAAAGGAAGATGCGTCATCAGCACGACTTCCATCAAATTGCAAAACTTGAATACTTTATAACCCCGATGGTGGTAACTTGTTTCGCTGAATATGCGGACGAGGACGGCCGCACTACAAGCGACGCTGCTGAAGTACAGCATTTTGCTTAATGAAACAAGTATTTTTTAATAAAAATTGCTTAATACGATAAGCAAATAAGCGGTAAAATTGCTTAATGGATTAAGCATAAATGGAAGTACTGCACATTTTTTATGGTATTTTTGTCGGACTTGTTCAGGCTCATTTTCGGTTAATTACATAACCTTTACATAACCTTTACATAACCTTTACATAACCTTCGCATAACCTAAAATTTACAAACCGCAAATATTCAGCAAGTTGATAAAATGCAAAATTTTATCAAATATGGCAAACTTGGCGGAAACACCTGGATTTTCTCTGTATTCTGTTGAGTTTGTGGTAGTAATTTGCGAAAATTTTTGGATGGGTGGAACAATAGTTTTACCTTTGCGCGCTCTCTGTCAGTAAAGAGAGGGTCTTTGATTGGGGCGGATGCGGAGTCGGCAGAATTGATAAGTGTAAAAATCATCAAACATAATAAAAACAAGAGTTATGCGTAAACATTTACTATTTGCATTGGTTGTGTTAGTGGCAACGATGCTTGGCGTGTCTTCTTGCAAGAAGAAGGACAATTCGAAGAACACGGATTTACCAACAACGTCACAGGGTGCTCAAGACCGTTTGACGGGCGATGAGCAAGTGAAGAAACTCAACCAGTTGGGAGAGCAGATGTTAGGTTGCTTCAAGACGCAGGAGCAGAAAGACCTGATTGTGTTGACCGACTATCTGGTGTCGATATTTGAGGATGCCAACTGGTCAGCCGTATTGGACAGTGCCGGTTCGGGTCACGCTTCCTATCAGGGAAAGAAAGAACAGATGGCGGCATTGCGCCGTTTGGCGGTGAACGCGTATTATGCTCCGATGGATTTTATGGACATAGTCAAACCTGACAACTGGTATGCAAAGGATTTCTTCGGGGAGTATGAGTTTGTTGACAGCAGCAAGAAGTGGCGTTTCACGGCTGAAAATGCCAATGCGGCGGTTTTCCGTTGCCAGGACGGTAAGGGTGACAATGTGGTGATAACGTTCAAAGCGGGCGGAGACGCTTATTCGGTAATCGATACAGTGAAAGTCTATGACTACAATACTACCAAACGTATCTATACGGTTGACTACTGGGATGAGAAGTCCGGCAGGTTTATAGAGGGTGAGGAGATATCCACCAGCTACTATCAGCAGTTGCTTGACAACCGCGACGACAACTTCGAGAGTGATGACTATTTTACGGCGACTTTCGGCGGTACTCACTACTATGTGCATGTGTCCTACCCGTACACAATGCAACCTGTTGTGATGCATCTTCCTTCAAGTTTTGAGGCTGTTTTGACGGATAATAATGTTGAGTTGATCAACGTGGCGCTGACCTTTGACATCAATCGCAAGGATCACTTCAAGGTGGCAGGCAATGTGCGTCTTGCCAACGTGGTGCAGAAGTACGACATGAACATCACCCGCAATGCGGCAAGAGGCAACTACGAACTGACGGTAGGCGGCAAGCAGATTTGCAAGCTGGCTTTGGATAACACCGGCGTTAACGCGCTTGCTATCGATCCGAACAACAACCTGCGTTCGGAAGAGGACTTGGAAAAATACATGGACAAGTTCAAAGACGAGTTCAAACCCGGTAAGACCAATGTGCTTCTGTCGCTGTTGGGCGGTGAGATGAGCCTCAAAGGAGAGGTTCTCGGCGATGCCTACTACGCAGGAATGAAAAAGATTCAGGACAGAGGCCGCAGCGGTGACAGGGAGTCGGCGGAAATGGAAGTGGAGAACTGGAATGAGAATGTGCTGATGTTCGTATATTATGGAAGCGACATCAAGCAGGCACAGATAGTGATGACTGCGGACGGAAATGACACAGACGGCAGTTATTCGGTAGTTCCTGCTATCTATTTCATTGAGGATAAGGTGACTATGCAGTTTGATCAGTACTTTACGCGTCGTTCATACGGCGATTTGCTTGACGCAACGGAGTCGCTGATAAACGCTTATATAGAGTTCTTCAAGGAACTTAAAATAGAACCTGTTGACCTGTAACCAATGTCCCGCTACAGCTTGTTATTGGCGTGTCTGGCGCTGGGATTGACTTGTTATGGCCAGTCAGAACAGCAAAATGACACGACGATAGAGGCATACAGGGACTTGGAAGAGCTACAGGTGAAGGCGAAACTACTGACCCCTGCAATGGAGCGGGTCAGTAGTTCTTCTTTGACGCTTAATGTAAAAGAGTTGCAGAGTTTGCCCAAACTGATGGGGCAGACCGACCCGTTGTATTTTTTGCAGACGTTGGCAGGGGTTCAGGTGAACAATGAGTCGGTGGGAGGAATCTTCGTGCAAGGATGTGACAATGCGCATACCATGCTGACCATCAACGATGCGCCTGTTTATTATCCGAGTCACGTATTGAACTTGTTCTCGGCTTTCAATGCTTCGCATATAGAGAGGATTGACGTGGTTATGTCTGCCCACGGCGCGGCAGACGCCAACAGGCTCGGCGGGGCGGTCAGATTGCAGACTTACAGGAAGGCACAGCGGAAATTCAATATGTCGGTCAATGCGGGATTGTTGTGTTCGGACGTGCATTTGCAGTCGCATGTTTCTGACAGGAGTGACTTGTTTGTGTCGGGCAGGGCTTCGTATTTTTCTCTGTACAGAGGACTGTTGAAGAGGGATAATATAGAGCCGGACTATAATTTTCAGGACTTGAATCTGACATACTCTTGTCGTCCGACAGATAAGGACGATATAGTGTTTTCTGCTTTTGCGGGGAATGACAAGCTGACGGCTGATGACAGCAGAAACGGTTTGAAACTGTTTGATATATCATGGCAGAATCTGGCATCGTCATTGCAATGGGACAGGCGTGAAGGGAAAGTCGCTTGTCATACGTCTGCTTTCTTGTCCGGGTATCATAACCGTTTTGGCTTGGACTTGCAGGAGGCACTCGGTTTGTTAGGCAATTCGGCGACAGGTGCTGTGGGAGTCAGGCACAATACGTGTATTGGTTTGGGGCAGGAGATGAGTCTTGATGTAGGCGGTGAATACACGGCAACAAGGTACTCGCCGTTGGCTTTTGCGGTGTCGGGTGATTTTGCGATGGGTGTGAAGAGTGTGACACAATCGGTCAAATATACCCACGAGGCATCGGTCTTTGCTGATTTCGGGCATAAAGTCAACAGGTTCTTTAATTATTCCGTGGGGTTGAGAGCCACTGTTTACGGCTGCGGAAAAGTGTTCGGTGCTTTGGATCCGAGGGTGAATATGACTTTTGAGGTCGCGAAAGAACAATATCTTTATGTCCACGCAGGGAGTTATAGCCAGTACAATCATAATATCAACTTGATTAGTACGGGTTTGCCGACCGACTTTTATATACCCGCATCGGAGCTGTTCAAACCCGGATATGCGCTGTCCGCGTCTTTGGGATACAAAGGGGCGTTTGCCAGAAACAGGTATGTGGTGTCGGCGGAGGTGTATTTCAAGCGGCTGTATAACTCGTTGGAATGTAATATTAACGTGTTGGATTTGTTGTACAATAACGCATTATATACTGATTTTATTTATTCAGGGACGGGCAGGAATTACGGTTTGGACATAACGCTGCAAAAGGCAAAGGGCAGGTTGTCGGGGTACCTGGCATATTCGCTCGGCTGGGCAAAAAGGTTTATCCCGGAGGTGAGTGACAAGCCCTTCGACAGTTCCCATTCGCGTCGTCATCAGCTGGTGGCGACGGCGACGTACTCGTTCGACCGGTCGTGGTCGGTGGGAGCGGTGTTTACGCTGGCCACCGGCACTCCATATACCAGACCTGAGGCGGCATACCTGCTTAACGGGCAGGTGGTGGCGTTAATGGGGGCGTTTAACGGAGAGCGTCTGCCCTTGACACACCGTTTGGATTTGTCAGCCAATTATGTGCTGTTCTTGAAGAATGACAGGTCGATAGATTTCAATCTGTCGCTGTATAATGTGTATTGCCACAAGAATGTGCAGTTTGTCACTTACTCCACCCAACATTTCAATACGAGGGAGATAGGACTGCTTTCGATGATCATACCGTCGGTTTCGGTGAGGTTTAATATTTGATGTTATGGTACGGAAGATATTGACAATTATATTGTGCGGGCTGTGTCTGTCAGGATGCGAAAAGGTGCGGACAGAAAAGGATGTGATAGTGGTGGAAGGGTGGATAGAGGAAGGCAGGCGTCCGATGGTGTTCCTCCACAAAGCAGTCCGGATGACAGAGAAAGAGGTCGGGATGGAGGAGATGATGCGCGAGCGGATGGTGTATGCGGCGCGGGTGTATGTGTCAGACGGGACAGACAGCGTGCAACTGATAGCGAGAATTGACACAACTTATTTGCCGCCGTATTACTATCATAATGTTCTGATGAAAGGAGCGACATGCAAGACATATCGTCTGACTGTTGATTATCAAGGGCAGCGACTGTCAGCGGTGACGACTGTTCCGGCGGTAGTGCCGATAGATTCGATAATAATAACGGGGGCTGAAGATGTGGAGGTCTGTTTCAAGGATAACGAGGCGACGACCGATTATTACGCGCTGTTTTACAGTCTTGGCAAGAAGCGGCAATACTCGCTTGCATCGCTGGGGGTAATGGACGACAGGGCGAGTCAGGGACAGACTGTCAGATGGCATGTCAATCGCTCGAACACGCTGTTGGACCTGACCAAAGAGTACAATTTCGCTGTCGGAGATACGGTCAGCGTCAAACTTGCGCATATAGACGCACAGTCATACGCAGTGTTGTCATCTTTTGTTTCCTCGGCTGAAAGCAATACGTGGATTTTTATGCCCAAGGCGCAGATAAAGAGCAATATCAACGGCGGATTAGGCTACTGGTGCGGCTACGGCAGCGATGTGCGACAGATAGTTGTTCAGGAAAGGGACACGACCATTGTCTATAGCGATGTGTCGATGTCGGGGAAGAGGAAGTCGTTGTAGGGGTATCGCTGGACGTGAATAGCCTTCACACGCTCGTAAAGCAGTTGGCGCAAAGAGTCAATGTTCTGCTTTGCAGTAGCGGAAATGAAGATACAGTCGTCAGACAGTTTCGCCATCCATGTCTTTTGGAGTTCTTCCAGAGAGATGTTCTCACGGCGCATGGGAGTGAGGTCGTCTTCCTCCTTGGGTTCATATCGAAAAGCGTCAATCTTATTGAAAACCACAATGGTTGGAATGGTCTTTTTGATTACTTGTCTGGGGCGTCTGAGAGAAGCGACCGCGCTGTCTGTTTGAGGTATCTCGTCCTCACCGAGCAGTTCGGAAATGGTTTGTTCCACCACTTGGTACTGGTCTTCAAAATTAGGATGTGAGATGTCCACAACGTGAAGCAGCAAGTCGGCTTCACGCACCTCGTCCAATGTGGATTTGAATGATTCAATGAGATGGTGAGGGAGTTTGCGGATAAAGCCGACCGTATCGCTGAGAAGGAAAGGAAGATTGTTGATGGTGACTTTGCGGACAGTGGTGTCAAGAGTGGCAAAGAGCCGGTTTTCGGCAAAAACATCGCTTTTGCTGAGAAGGTTCATCAGTGTCGATTTGCCGACATTGGTATATCCCACCAGAGCCACACGCACCATCTTGCCGCGGCT
This sequence comes from Paludibacteraceae bacterium, assembly GCA_024683975.1. Taxonomy (GTDB): domain Bacteria; phylum Bacteroidota; class Bacteroidia; order Bacteroidales; family Paludibacteraceae; genus Colicola. The sequence continues at coordinate 30,902 of JAIKXR010000021.1, read as the reverse complement.
TTGCCGTTGTGTGGCCATCTGACGGTCAATGCGTTTCAGTTCGTCCTTGAGCAGGGCGATGCGTTGACCGATGATACGGCGGTCAGCTTCGATTTGCGTTTCACCTGTGCCGCGGTTGGTGCCTCCACCGCCGCGTTGGCGGTCAAGGTGACTCCACATACGGGTCAGACGCGGCAGCATATATTGCAGATGAGCCAGTTCGACCTGCGTTTTGGCGTAACTGGTCTGTGCACGTTGCAGGAAGATTTCGAGAATGAGCAGGGTGCGGTCGATGACGCGGATAGGATGATGGTCCCTGCCGGCGGACTTGGGGTTGAAAATGTTCTCTATGTTGCGAATCTGTCGCGGAGAGAGTTCGTCATCGAAAATGACGATATCAACCGGTGATTCGGCAGATTGGTTATGGTCTGTTATCCAGCGGTTTACTTCTTGTATTTTGCCACTGCCTATGTAAGTGTTGGTGTCGGCGTGGTCTGCCCGCTGAACGAATCGGCGGACAGGTTCTATGTCGCGTGTGTCGGCGAGGAAAGCGAGTTCGTCCAAGTATTCGCGTGTGCGTTCTTCGCTTTGGGAGGGAGTGATCAGCCCTATGAGAACGGCTTTTTCCATTTTTTCTTATGGTGTGATATTAAGATATTTACAAATCGGCGCAAAGGTACTGCAATAATTATAACCGACAAAATAATAATGAGTCATGCGTAAAACTAATGTTTACTGTCCAACGGCTATACTGTCCAACAGCAAATGCTGCAAAATTCCACTCAGGCAGGTTTTGAATAATTACTATGCACTTGGTATCAAAAAGAAGTATCAAAAAGAAGAAAAGACAGAATAAGAAAAGACAGAAAGAGGAGAGTGAAAAATTTATGGTGCAAAGATTTGGTTACGTGGAAATAAGTGTTTAACTTTGCGCGCTGAATGTTTTTTGTGGAAGCAGGATGCGGTCGAACAAGTCGGCTGAAATGGGTTGGACAGTACAGATTGGGCGGGTCGGAAAAGCAGTACGGTGAAAAAATTAAACAGATACAAAAATATAAACAGATACATTATGAGAATCAGATTGTCAGTCATTGTAATATGTGTGTTGGCTATAGCACAGTCATTGTTTGCAGTTCCGGCACGGCGCGGATGGAAAGACTACATTACGGACAAGGGAGAGAGCGTCAGTCTCCAGATGATTGGTGACGAGTTCGGTCACTGGTTGGAGGACCGCAATGGTGTGGCATACGTTCTTATGGACGATGGTACGGTCGTTTTGTCAGAAAAGACGGCGGAACAACTGAGTCAACTGCGTAAGTCTTCTCCCCGTTATCTTGCTTCACGTCCTCATCGTACGGCAGGCAATATCAACCTTGCGCCGAGAGGTATAGTCATCCTCGTCAATTATGCAAACCTCTCTATGAAAGCCGCCAATACACAGGCTGCTTTCAATAATATGATGAACCAAGCGGGGTACAACTACCGTAACACACATAACTCGGTGCGCGAGTATTTCCGCGAGCAGTCAAGAGGTCAGTACGTGCCGGATTTTGATGTGTACGGCCCAGTCACAATCAAAAACAACTATTCCTATTACGGCTCAAACGTTGGTGGAGTAAGAGGCGAAGACAAATATCCCGGAGATATCGTGGTGGAGGCTGTCAAAGCCGTTGATGAACAATACGATGTGGACTTCTCGTTGTACAACAACAACGGCGACAATGAGATAGACTTTGTGTATGTCATTTATGCTGGCAAGGGTGAAGCCAACGGAGGCACCGCCGCTACCATCTGGCCGCATAACTGGGATCTTTACAGTGCGCGGTATTTCGGTAATTGCACCTATTCGGAGGATGATTGTGAGGTGGACGGACTGTACATCAACAACTACGCCATGTCAGGCGAATTGGATGCTTCCGGCTATCGCTCCAGCATCGGAACCATCTGCCACGAGTTTGGACACGTGCTTGGTTTGCCAGACTTGTATGACACCAGTTACGGAGACAACTACAGCGCAAAAACAACACCGTGGGATTGGGACATTATGGACTACGGCAGTTATAGCGGTGTCGATAGCAACGGCAATGAAGATGCAGGTACCTGCCCTCCCAACTACAGTCCGTTCGAGCGCATATATTTGGGGTGGGACACACCTGTCAATCCTGGAAAAACTCCCTCCAATCTCGTTTTGTACCCTGCGGAACACAGCGACTACAAGTGCTATCAGATTAACGCATCGGGCGAGTATCAGGTATGTACCACAGAAGGATTAAACTACTATATAGAGAACCGGCAGCAGACGGGTTGGGACACGTACCTTCCCGGACACGGAATGGTGGTATGGAAAATGAATTATAACGCTACGTATTGGTCAGCCAACGAACCCAACCACTCCGATCACGGAACTCCGCATTACACTTTGGTGTCAGCCAACGGTACACAAATTCCCTCGGGTGCGAACACCTATCCCGGGACGCAAAACGTCACCGAATGGACGAGTCTCGCTTCCCGCCCTGTCACGTCCATAGCGGAAAGCGGAGGAATAGTCACAGCCGCCTATATGGGCGGCGCGGTAGAGCGTTATAGTCAGGAACTCGCCTATTATACGGCAGTTAACAACGAAACAGCAGGCAAGGACGGGGATTACTCCGTTTATCTTTACGATGCAGGCGGAACGCTTTTTGCCGTTGCTGAGATTTATACCCAAGACAACTATTCGTTGTCAGGCACTTTCTCGATAGGTGTTGATGGCGGAGGCGAATATAATTCACAGATTTACTTGAATGGACAGTTTTACGAGGTGACATCCGGCGAAATATCTTTCCAGTATGTGGGCAAGTCTTCCGACAATGAGGATATATACAAAGTAACAGCGATGGACTGGTATATTCCCTCATTAGGAATAATTTGTGATATGTCCGGCATCGTCTATGGTAATGCGGTGTGGAAAACACCATTTGTTGAATGTAGTTACAGTACGAGTTGTGACGGTGTGATAATAGATACAGAGGTGGCCGTTGACCACCGTTGTGGTGAAAACCTGACTTGGGAATTGTCGTCTGACAATAAAGTGCTGACGATTGAAGGTTATGGAGACATGTGGGATTTCACTCTGACCAGTATGACCGACAACACCATTCCGTGGAGTTACGCCTATACGACCATCGAACAGGTCATTCTGCCCCAAGGAATAACGGGCATAGGAGATTATGCCTTCTTCAACCATCGGCAACTGACAACCATATCGCTCCCTTCCTCGCTGACACGTATAGGTGCATACGCCTTTGCCCGCAATGCCTTCCCATCCATCACTATTCCGGAGGCAGTTACGCAGATAGGTGATTATGCCTTTGCAGTTACGCCCATTGCATCAATCGGCTTGCCGGAAAATCTTGCGAATATAGGTACTGATGTGTTCTATAACTGTACCGCATTGAGGACAGTGAACTACAATGCCGCCAATTGTCAGATACCTGACAATTATGATACGGGCAATCCTTTCTATTCCGTCCGCAGTCAGATTACAGCGTTTAATTTCGGAAGTGAGGTGCAGGTGCTTCCTGCGGGATTGTGCTATAAGATGACTAATCTCGCTTCTGTGACTTTGCCGCTTTCGCTCACCACTTTGAATGGAAATGTGTTCAATGGTTGCAGCAAATTGACAAGCATTACTATCCCTAAAAATATGAATTATATAGGTAAGGATGCGTTCGCCTACTGCACTCAACTGACCACTGTGGTTTGGAATGCGAAGACGTGTGCTCTTGCAGGTACGAATACCGCTAACACGCCTTTCCGTAATATTTGCGGGCAGATTACCTCTTTCACTATAGGTGTCGATGTTCAGGAATTGCCAATCGGATGCTGCTTTGGTATGGAGAAACTGTCAAGTGTGACTATTCCTGCGCAACTGTCATCTATTGGCGTGTACTGTTTCCATACATGTTCGTCATTGAAAACGGTGCATTTCAATTGCTTGACACCGCCGTCCGCTCATTCTTCCGCATTCACGGGTATTCCTGATGTTGCAGTGGCGGAAGTGCCTTGCGGAGCTAGACTCTCCTACGAAGCGTCAACGCTGCCATTCAGCACATATAATACCTACGGTGACTTCATCTATACCGTTACGCTTGCCGTACAGACTCCCGAAACGGGCAGCGTCGGCTGGCTCTTAACACCTGACTGCGATAATAACAGCGGCGTTATAAAGGCAACACCGGGTGTCCACTACCATTTCCTGCGGTGGGAGGACGAGGCGGAAAATGTCGCTACCGTTGGCCCGGAACGGAGTGTGGTAGTAACAGAGGATGTGACTTATACCGCTGTTTTTGAGGCGGATCCTGTATGTGTAATCACAGTGTACACCGACGGACACGGTTCTGCTGGGGCTGACAAACGTTCGTACTATGCAGGCGAAACGGCTACTCTTACCGCAACTCCTGACGATGGATATGATTTCTTGCAATGGTCAGACGGAAACAAAGATAATCCGCGTACATTGACAGTGACGCAAGATATAACGCTTACAGCTGAATTTGTCAGAAATTCATATACCGTCACCTTTGTCAATTTTGACGGCAGTGAGTTGCAATCAAGTACTGTGAGAGTAGGGGAGATGCCCACCTATACAAGCGATGAACCGGTCAAGCCTGCCACCAACTACCTTACTTACACTTTCATAGGCTGGGACAAGGACATCGTACCCGTGACAGGCGATGCCGTATATACGGCTGTATATTCGGATGAAGAACGCCTGTTCACCCTTACGTGGCAATACATTGATGATTTCAACCAGCAGCATGAGGATGTGGGGCAATACACCTACGGAGAGGTGATTGAAGAGCCGTATGATCCGTATGCGCACCAATTGGACGGTTTCCATTACTATTTCACAGGCTGGCTGCTCAACGGCGAGGGTGAACCCGTCGTCTTTGACAACAACCTCACCGTGGACGGTGACAAGGTGTTCGTTGCGGCATACGAGGCTGTCCGTATGTACGAGATCACCTTCTACGACAACGACGGCACCACTGTCCTGCAGACCGTATGGTGTGACGAGAACGCCCTGCCCGCCTTTACCAACCCCACACCCGCCAAGGACGGAATGGTCTTCGCCGGTTGGGACAGAACGGTGGTATTGGCAGAAGAAGCAACTTCGTACGCAGCCACTTATGCGGCGGCGGAAGTGGCAGGCGATGCCCTGCAGGGAGGCTTCTCCGTCAGCGGCAGCAAGAAAGTGCGTTTCGCTAAGGGCAACCTCCAGTACGACCTCGCGGAAGACAGCTGGTCGCTGGCGCACACCCAGTACGACATCATCGGTCTTCCCAATATCAACCTCGGTGACGAGAATTTCCACGGAACCATCGACATGTTCGCTTACAGCACCGAAAGCACCAACTACGGTGTCAGTCCGTCCAATGCGGATGCCGACTACACAGGTGACTTCCGCGACTGGGGACAACTCATCGGAGACGGATGGTTCACCCTCACCAAAGACGAATGGGTGTATCTCTACAGCCGCAAAGGTGGCAGCCTGTGGGGAAGCGCGATGGTGGTTGACCGCAAGGGTCTGATCCTCCTTCCCGATGACTGGCAGCTGCCCGATGGACTGGAGTTCACGCCCAAGTACCGCGTGGATGACTATGAGATTGAGGACTTCGAAAAGAACAAATACACCCTTGACGAGTGGAAACGGATGGAAGCGGCAGGCGCGGTCTTCCTTCCCGCTGCTGGCCGTCGCACCGGCGGTATAGGCAACACGATGAACGGCGCGGAGAAAGCTGCCTTCGTAAATCCCGCCACCGGCTACTACAGTTTTATGGACAACACGGATATCTTCGGCTACTACTGGTCATCCACTGCTACCAGCGAAAAGAACGCAAGCTATCTTATTTTCAACGGTGCCTCCAACTACCAGCTTCCCGCCGTATGGACGTGCGAGAAGCGCCGCGGCCAGTCCGTGCGTCTGGCGCGTGAGGCTCTCTACACCGTCATCTTCACGGATGGGAACGGCAACATGCTGTGTGAGCCGCAGACCATAGCCTACGGCGGTGCCGCAACGGCTCCCGATGTGGCGGTTCCCGAGTGCAGCACGTTTGACTGGGACAAGGACTTCAGCCGCGTCACTTCCGACCTTACCGTCAATGCGGTCTGGACGGTGACACCTGTACCTGCGTATTCCGTAACATCGGAAGACAATACGAAAGGAACAGTCACTGTTACCCAAATGCCGGCATCTTGTGCAGATCTGAATCTCTCGTTCCGTGCGGTTGCCAACAACGGGTATGAGTTCGTTAAGTGGTCCGACGGTAGCACTGATAATCCGCGCACTCTCACCCTCACGCAGGATACGTTTATCACGGCAATCTTTGAGAATAGTCTGCCGTTAGATATTATCTTGCAGGAGAAAGAGACCAATGCTTATTATGATGAGTTTGCTGCCAACTACAATGGCCGTACCGTCGCCGCCGCTACACTCAACCGTCAGTTTACTAAAGGTTCGTGGGCTACATTGTGCTTACCATTCAATGTTACGGCAGGTTTGTTGGGGACGTTGGGTATGCGTGGACGGGTATTTGAGTTTGCGCGTGCCGAGATGGATGAAGGTGGAAATGTGACACTTTATTTCTCGCAGGCGAAGATGATGAAAGCCGGTCAATGTTATATAGTCAATCCTAATGCGGCTATGGCAGCCAAGACTTCGTTTGTGTTCACCAAAGTGACCTTTGATTTTAGTGCGGACAAGGTGTCAGACTTGACGGTGGCAAATGCATACGACGGATTGGATGGTACCGGCAGCGGCGATATAACGTTAGTCGGCGCATTGCGTTACGGTGTGGTAAAGAGTTCGGACGATGGCAATTATTACCTGGGTCTGAAGGATAATATGGTCTTCCGTCCCAATACGAGTACTGGTACCAAACTGCCTGCTTATCGTGGTGTTTTCCGTAGTTTGGTTTTGGTCAATGCAGCTCATGTCAGGATAGTAGCCGATGGTGAAAATGTGACGGAGTTGGATGTAATGGACGAAAGCACCGACAAGACAAGTAGCAATGTTAATAAATTCATACGCAACGGAGTCCTCTTTATTGAGCGCAACGGAGTGATTTACAACGCACAGGGAACGCGTGTGCGTTAAGACATTGTGATGTAAAGCAGGTCGGGCAGGAGCAAGTCTTTTGCCCGACCTCTTTTATGCGTCTTTTACTGAATTAAGAGTAACGAAGAAAGTGGTGCCTTTGTCGGATGTCTCGAAACGTATGGTGCCATCGCATCCTTCAACTATGTTGCGTGCGATAGCCAACCCAAGTCCTGTACCGTAAGACTTGGTGGTGAAATTAGGAGTAAAGATACGGCTTTGCACGTCTTCCGGAATGCCTCCACCGTTGTCAGAGAAAGAGATAACGACCTTGTCGCCTTCCTGCCTGAGAACTACAATGACATCGCCATCATTCCTGCTCTCCAAGGCCTGCAGGGCATTACGTAGGATATTGGTGAACACCTGCTGTATCTGATCCTTGTCGGCGTATGCCTGTATCCCGTTATTGGGACCGACATAGCGTATAGGTATATGCTGCTCGTTGTTGTTCATGAGTGTGAGGACATGCACTAATTTGTCTGCCACGTCCACTTGACTCACGCTCACCTCAGGCATCTTGGCGAATGAGGAGAAAGAGGATGCTATATGGTTCAAGTTGTCAATCTGTTCGATAAGCATGTGGGTTGATTTGTCGAAGTATTGCTCAAAGCGTTCGGTGCCACGTGTGCGTTGGAGTTGTTGCAGGGTCAGTTTCATCGGCGTGAGCGAGTTGTTGATTTCGTGTGCCACCTGTCGTGCCATCGTGCGCCACGCACCTTCACGTTCTGAGCGTGCCAATCGCCGGGATGCCGTCTCCAATTGCGCAACCATCTCGTTGTAGTGTTGCACCAATTCACCCACCTCGTCATTATAAGCGTATTCAATTCGCAGGTTCGCACCGCCAAGTTCGTACTGTTGCATACTGTCGCTCAAATGTTTGAGAGGCTTGAGAAGTAACGAAGATGCGTATGAAGATAAGATGAAAGCAAGAAAGAGCGCAATCAGGTAGGCAGGAAGCAGACGTGCCAGAAATCCGTCCACCTCCATTGCCATCTCGTCTTCAGAGAGGAACGATGGTACAGATATGTAACCTATTGACAGCCCGCTGCCATTGACAAACTCTGTGTATGATGCCAAGTATCGGAGATTGCTGAGCTGCTCATACCTTGTGCCTGTATGGTGGTCGGCATAAAAAACGTCAGGGGAGATGTATGTTGACAACCATCCTTGTTGGAACAGTTGCGGTGTGCTGCTGCCTACTAACCGCCCTTCTAAATTATACACGTGTATATCAACACCGTAGGTGTATGCTATATCACGCAGGTCAGTATTGAGCGCATCCGATTTGGTTGCGTCAAGATTATAGTCCCAATAGTACAGGCTCTGCAATGCCGAACTTATGTATCTGCATTTGTTTTGCAGTGTTTCCTGCTGTTGGCGGGCATAATGACGGCGCACATACTTGATTGACATTGAGAAGATATAAACGAATGCCGCTAACGACAGGACGAGAAACAGATATTGGAATTTGGCGTGCATGCGCATGTTTTTGAACCCGCGTTCGTGTACTATCCATCCGATGCCTAAAACGGCGAGTCCAAAGAAGAACAGCAGGCTTACGAGGTAGAATACTCTCACTCGCAGTTTGGCTTGCGTCCATAAGGTCTGCTCCACCTCGCGCTGTTCCATAAGAGGGCGGTACGAAAAACTCTGCGACAGCGTCTGGTCATCCACCTCGTTCCATTCCTCTGCGACAGCCACCAAGATACCCCAGTCGCCCATGCGTTTCCATTTGCACCAGCCTTTGGCGTTTCTGAACCATGTCTCGGTCCATTCGTTGGTCAGCGGACGCTCAATGTCATCAATATTAAGCCTGTTGCTCGACCAATAGACCATCTGACCGTTGCTCAATATGTAGAAGAATATGTCTTGTGTGCGAGTGGTAATGGGCTGAATCGAGTCCAGCAGCAGTGTCCGCTGCAGGCACTGTTCAAGTTCAGCCAATTGCTCATCGGCTTGGGCCAGACGTGACTCCGTTGTGCGAAGGTTATTGCTGCATGACAGAAGTGTAAGTGCTGTCAGCAGCAACCATATATGCCGGTTTAATTTAAGTATCACAATGTACAGAATCTGTATCCTTCCGTTTGAAGGCGGTGTATGATATTGGGAAGAACCACCAGTGTGTTCTTTGATGCTTTGATGCTGTCGTGCATCAGTATTATACTGCCGTCTCGCACGTATTTATAGCATATCCTTTCAATCTCTTCGGGTCTGTATCGGCGATTGTAATCGTGAGTCACCAAGTCCCAAAGCACAATCGTGTAACCCTCTTGGAGCAGCCATTTATAAACTTCTCTGCGCATCTTCCCGTATGGCGGACGGAAAAGTTTGTTCTTTCTGTCCCCACCCAGTACATCGCGCATTATAGCGTCTGCTTTCAGCACGTTAGCCTTGTACTCTTCCGCACTGACAGACCAGCCCGACCAGTGGTTGTATGTATGGTTGCCCGCCTCGTGACCGCGACTCACCACCTCCTGCGCCAAGTGGGGGTACTTGATCAGGTTCTCACCCACCCAGAAGAAAGTGGCTTTCACACCGAATGAATCCAATATATCCACCACGTCAGGAGTAGCCTCCGGCACCGGTCCATCGTCAAACGTCAAGTACACAGTCTTTTGTGCCGCGTCTTTTGCACCACGCCACAAGGCCTCTGCATAACAACAATGAACCCATTCAGGGAACTGATATAATAGTCGTATCGGAAACATCTCTTATTCCCAAGCTAGTGCGCTCGCACCTAATACGGCCGCATCTGACTCCTTCAAGTCAGAGAATATAACCTTCACTTTGTTGCGCCACAGTGGCAACAGATTCTCGTTCATCGCTTTCACCACAGGATCCATTATCCAGTGACCCGACTTGGTCAGACCGCCAAACAGTATGATTGCCTCCGGAGCGGAGAAATGTACGAAATCAGCAAATGACTGACCTAAAATAGTGCCTGTGTAGTCAAAGATTCGTTTAGCCACCTCATCGCCCTTTTCGGCTGCGTCAAACACGTCCTTTGATGTTATCTTGTCCAAGTCCAATCCGCGAAGCAGGGTAGGCTCATTGGTCGTTGTAACTATCTCTTTGGCTGAACGCGACACACCCGTGGCGGAAGCGTATGTCTCCAAGCAGCCTCTCTTGCCGCAGTTGCACAAACGCGCATCTTGGTTGTGATTAACGCACGTATGACCTAATTCGCCCGCAAAACCGTCATGACCGTACACAATCTTGCCGTCTATCACTATTCCGCTGCCCACACCCGTGCCAAGGGTAATCATAATGAAGTTCTTCATCCCTTTGGCGGCACCGTAGGTCATCTCACCCATTGCTGCGGCGTTGGCATCGTTGGTTATGGTGCAATGTATGCCGAACTGCTTGCTCATCATCTCGGCGAACGGTGCGTTCTGCCACGGCAGGTTCATCGCACCCTCTATCCTGCCTGTGTAGTAGTTGCCGTTTGGTACGCCCGCTCCTATACCCCGGAACATCTCCAACGACCCGATAGGGGTGATAATCTTCATCGCCTCTTCATACAACGTCTTGACATACACGTTGATGTCTCTGTAGTCCTGTGTCTTGATGCTTGTGCGACCCAATACTTGTCCGCGGGCATCCACTATACCTAATACACTGTTCGTGCCGCCTATATCCAATCCCAACACGTAAGGCTTTTCCATATCTGTTTATGTTTTAAGTTGTTATTCATTTTTTGTTTTCAGTGTGCCGCTTTCCCAATGCCTGCAATTGTATAAATGTTTATGGGAAAAACAATTTGTGATTATGTCAAATGCGGTCTAAAACGGTTTGGATGAGTTGCGTGATACGCGGTTGGTAGTCGGTGTTGGCGGCTTCCGTTTTGCGTTGTGCGATGACGCAGCAGACAATCATCGCTTTGTGCCCCATGTGAAGTGCAAGACCGGCGATGCAACTGCCTTCCATCTCATAGTTGGTGATACGTTGTCCCTCGAAACGGAAAGCGGAAATGCGGTCGTTGATATCGGGAACAGCAATGGGTACACGCAGCACACGGCCTTGCGGACCGTAAAAACCGTTAGCGGCGATAGTGCAACCGCGCAACATATCTTGTCGCGCTATGCGTTCAACGAGTTCGGCATCGGCACTTACCACGTATGGAACGGCAGCCTTGGCAGGATAATTGACTGCCTCAACAAACGCTTTTTCAAAAGGAAGGTCACACAACCGGTCACGGTCGTGATAGAAAGCAAGAACACCGTCAAAACCTATGGACTTGACGCTGACAAGGAATGAACCCAAAGGTATATCTTCCTGCATTGCCCCGCAAGTACCGACACGCACAATCTCAAGAGAGCGCTTGATGTCTTTTTCCTTACGGGTAGCAAAGTTTATATTGGCGAGAGCGTCTATCTCATTCATTACTATATCGCAGTTGTCGGTTCCTATACCGGTAGACATACATGTGACGCGTTTGCCGTGATAGCGGCCTGTCATTGTGTGGAACTCGCGGTTCCGGATATCACATTCAAGACTGCCTTCATCAAAGAACGCAGCCACTTTTTTGACGCGGTCTTGGTCGCCTACAAGGATTATCTTGTCGGCGAGATATTCGGGACGGAGATGGAGGTGAAAGGCACTGCCATCGTCGTTGATAATAAGTTGGCTGGGGGGGAATTGGTAATCCATAGCGGTAAGTTTTTATGCTTCACCTCCGCCGAATGACATCGGAATGGTGGAGCCGGGTGTGGGTTGGCCGTTGATTTGTATTTTGCCGAATTGCGACTCGTACTTACCAAGATTGTCTTGGAGAGCGAAAAGCAGTTTCTTGGCATGTTCGGGAGTAAGAACGATGCGTGATTTGACATTTGCCTGTTTGAGACCGGGCATCATGCGAATGAAATCGATAACGAACTCCGATGACGAGTGAGTGATGACAGCCAGATTGGCGTAAGTGCCTTCTGCCACTTCGGGCGAAAGGTTGATGTTGAGTTTTTGTTCTTCCATAATGTTCCGGGATTGCTCCCGCGAGATTAGATTGTTCTTATACTGAATTCTTTATTGAAAAATACCGCCGCAAAGGTAAAGTAATAATTACAAATTGCAAAATTATTGACAATGATTTTGCAATGTGCGTTTTAAGATATATCTTTGCGCGTTTTTTTGTGTGTAAAAGAAACTATTAATCAAAATAAATTCCAAATTGTTATGCAACAAATCCTCGTAAAACGTGGTTTGGACGTACCGATGGACGGTAAAGCGGAGCAGTCTTTAGGCAAGGTTCCCGCTGATAATGTTTATCGCATAGTACCAGACCATTACGCCGGCATTACACCTAAATTGATGGTGAAGGTTGGCGAGAGAGTGAAAGCGGGTGGTGCTCTCTTTCACGACAAGCAGTTTGAGGCTATGTTGTTCACGTCACCTGTAAGCGGCACGGTAGTGGATATCGTGCGCGGCGAAAGACGCAAGGTGATGTCTGTCAACATTGAAGCGGATTCGGAAACGGAGTATGAACATTTTGATACGGCTGCCAAAGACGGTGCTGCCGTTAGAGAGGTGTTACTTCATTCGGGTCTGTGGTCATTGATAGAGCAGCGTCCATACGCTTGTATAGCGTTGCCGAACAAAGAGCCTCGTGCTATTTTTGTTTCCACGTTCAGTACAGCACCTTTAGCTCCTGATTATGAGTGGCTATTACGTGATGAAGGGGCAACTCTTCAGTCTGCGGTTGACGCTTTGTCGAAGATTGCTCATGTTTATGTGGGTGTTCGTGCCGGTTCTTCATCGGCAGCTTTTCGCGGCTTGAAGAACTGCACTTTGTATGAAATTGCAGGTCCTCACCCGGCGGGCAATGTGAGTGTGCAAATCAATCAGGTTATGCCGATGGCGGTGAAAGATACAATATGGACTGTCAATGTGCAGGACATGGCTTTAATTGGCCGCTTGTTCACCAAAGGCATTGCGGATATGCGTAAGTCGGTAGCCCTGACCGGTCCGATGGCAAAGTCAAGACAGTATTATCAGGTTTTGCCTGGCATGTCAGTCGGTGCGCTGATGGAGAAGAACATCAATACCGAAAAGGTCTGCCGTCTGATAGCCGGTGACGCTTTGAGCGGTCATCAAGTTTCAATGGACGATAGCATATCGGTTTATGACAATCAGTTCACCGTAATAGAGGAAGGATCTGACACTCATGAATTTATGGGATGGCTGCTGCCGAGACGGAATGACTTCCATTCAGACAAGACCGATCCTGCTGCTATTATGGACTGCTGCAAGAAAGATAAGACCTATCGTTGGGATGCCCGTTTGAAGGGTGGCCGCCGTGCTATTATCGTCAGCGGAGAGTACGACAAGGTCTTCCCGATGGATATTTATCCCGAATACTTGATAAAGGCTATGATAGCCGGTAATCTGGACAAGATGGAGCAGTTGGGTGCGCGTGAGGTCGCACCTGAAGATTTTGCTCTCTGCGAATATGTTTGTACATCCAAGATGCCGTTGCAAGCTATAGTGCGCGCAGCCTTGGATAATATGAGAAAGGAGATAGAGTAATGGAAAAGTTCTATAAAGCATGGAAGGAGTTCGGCAAGAACTTCGAGGAAGGCGGCAAGTGGGCTAAACTGAGTTCATTCTATGATGCCTTTGATACATTCCTCTTCACCCCGAATACAACGGCAAAACGAATAGGTGCGCAGATACACGATGGCAGGGATTCCAAGCGCACGATGATTCTGGTTGTATTGGCGTTGGTTCCGGCTATGTTGTTTGGTATGTTCAACGTTGGTTACCAGCATCTGTTGGCTACCGGTCAGTTGGAGATGGGAATGACATCTGCCTTGTGGTGGAAAGCTTTTGGCTTTGGTCTGCTGGCGGTATTGCCGTATATCATTGTTTCTTACGCTGTGGGTTTGGGTATTGAGTTTGTCGTTGCCCAGATTAAGCATGAGGAAGTAGCCGAAGGATTCTTGGTAACGGGTTTCATTATCCCGTTGATTGTGCCGATTAACACTCCGTTGTGGATGGTGGCGATAGCCGTGGCTTTTGCCGTTATTTTTGCGAAGGAGGTGTTTGGCGGTACGGGTTACAACATTTTCAACGTAGCGTTGATTGCCCGTGCTTTCTTGTTCTTTGCTTATCCCACACACATGACGGGTGATAGCGTGTTTGTCCGCACCGGCAGTACTTGGGGTTGGGATGCCGGCATGGCTGCTGTGGACGGATTCTCGGGTGCGACTCCGCTCGGTGTGCTGGCTACTTCAACAGACGCAACCGTTATGCCTGTGGATTTCTGGACGGCCTTCAACGGTCTTATTCCCGGTTCTGTCGGCGAGACCTGCGGTTGGGCTATTCTGCTCGGCGCATGTCTGCTGCTGATAACGGGTGTTGCTTCGTGGAAAACAATGCTTGCTATATTCGGAACGGCGGCTCTGACAGCTTTCTTGTTCAACGTGTCCGGTTCTGATACGGCGGCTGCCAATTTCCCGTGGTATATGCACCTTGTAACCGGCGGCTTGATGTTCGGTGCCGTGTTTATGGCGACTGACCCTGTGACGTCCGCCCGCACGGAATGCGGCAAGTGGATTTATGGTGCGCTGATTGGTTTTATGGTGATTGTGATACGAGTATTGAACCCCGGTTATCCTGAGGGAATGATGCTTGCTATTTTGCTTGGTAATGCATTCGCGCCTCTGATTGACTGGTGCGTTGTTCGCGCTAATATCAACAAACGTATGAAAAGAGCATAAGGAGGAAAGAGTTATGAAAATGAATACCGAAAGCAGCGTTTATACGATTGTGTATGCAATGATACTTGTAGTTATTGTTGCAGTATTGTTGGCGGTGGTCAATCAAGGATTGAAGTCACGTCAGGAGGCAAATGCCCGTTTGGATCAGCAGAAACAGATGTTAGTGGCTCTCAATCAGGACTACAGCAATAGCGACCCTGCCGTTCTGTATCAAAAACTAGTGGTTGATACATTGTTGAGCGAAGGTGAGAGGGCTAATATCATTATGTTTGAGGTAGAGAATCAGACCAAGTATGTCCTTCGTTTGCACGGACAGGGTTTGTGGGGAGGCATAGGTGGTTATATGGCTCTCAATGACGATAAAAATACCGTATTCGGCATCAACTTCAACCACGAGGGTGAGACACCGGGTCTTGGCGGCGAGATTGTTACAGAGAAGTTCCGCAGCCAGTTCTTCGGAAAGCATATCAAGGATGTACAGGGCAACCTGCGTTCGATAGCGGTATTGAAAGAAGGCAAGATGGCGGACGAGGGGCAGGAACAAGTGGATGCTTGGGCAGGTGCTACCATCACCTCTACAGGTGTTAGTGAGATGCTGGCAAGCAACTTGCAGGAGTACAGCGAGTTTCTGAATGACGGACATAAAGAATGTTACAAAAGTCCAATTTGTGAAAAAAAGAAGCAAGACTGCTGTCAGACCAAGGCTGGAACTGAATGTTGCAAAGCAGAAAAGGCTTGTCATCAGTGCAAGTGTGAGAATTGTGATGATTGCAAAGACTGCTGCGCAGGCGGTTGCGAGCAATGTTGCAATAACGGCTGCAAGGACTGCAAATGCTGCGATAAAGGCAAGAAGTGCTGCGACAATAAAAACAATGATAAAGAATAAAAGGAGGACTGAACAATGGCACTTAGTAAGAAAACAAAAGAGGCTTTTTTAGGACCTCTGAATGTGAATAACCCTGTGTTAGTGCAGATTCTGGGTATCTGTTCGGCTCTTGCCGTGACGGTTCAACTCAAGCCCGCATTAGTGATGGGTATAAGCGTAACAATCATTGTGGCTATGTCAAACGTGGTTGTTTCGCTCATACGCAAGTCGATACCTTCGCGCATACGTATCATCATACAATTGGTGGTTGTTGCCGCGTTAGTGACTATTGTAAGCGAAGTGTTGAAAGCTTTTGCGTACGATGTTGCAATGCAACTTAGCGTGTATTTAGGACTGATTATTACCAATTGTATATTGATGGGTCGTTTGGAAGCGTTTGCGATGACTAATGATCCTCTTGACAGTCTGATGGACGGTCTTGGCAACGGCTTAGGCTATGCATGGATTTTGGTGGCGGTTGCGTTTGTCCGCGAGTTTTTCGGCAGCGGCAAACTGCTGGGTTATCAGATTATCCCCGACTCGTGGTATGTGGCCAACGGAGGCTTTTACGAGAATTGCGGAATGATGCTTATGCCTGCGATGGCATTGATTTTGGTTGGATGTATCATCTGGGCGCACCGCGCTTATAACGACAAGGAGGCTAAATAATGGAGCATGCTGTTAGTTTGTTTGTCCGCAGTATCTTTGCAGACAATATGATATTCGCCTTCTTCCTCGGCATGTGTTCTTACCTTGCCGTGTCGAAGGACGTAAAGACCTCGCTCGGATTGGGCGTGGCTGTGGTGTTCGTGGAGACCATCACACTGCCTGTCAATTACCTGCTGCAGGTGCATGTGCTTGACCCGCTCGGACTGGGTTACCTGAGTTTCATCCTCTTCATCGCCGTAATTGCCGCTATCGTGCAATTAGTGGAGATGATTGTGGAGAAATTCAGTCCGTCTCTGTATAATTCGCTCGGTATTTTTCTGCCGCTGATAGCTGTTAATTGCGCTATTATGGGTGGTTCGCTGTTTATGCAGCAGCGCGTTCTGCTTGATCCCGAGAACGTGAAAGCCATTGCCAATATCGGTGACGCTTTCGCTTTCGCTATCGGTTCGGGCTTGGGCTGGCTGCTTGCTATTGTGGCACTTGCAGGCATACGCGAGAAAATGGAATATAACGATGTACCCAAACCGTTGCAGGGAATTGGTATAACGTTTATCACAGTAGGTCTGATGGCATTGGCTTTCATGTGCTTCAGTGGATTAAACATTTAACAAAAGGGGAAAAACTATGAATATGACAGCTATTTTATATGCAGTAGCAGTATTTCTGGTAGTTATACTCCTGCTTGTAATTATCTTGCTTGTTGCAAAACGTTATCTTGTCGCTTCCGGCGATGTTAAGGTGGTTATTAACGGCGACAAGGAATATACATTGCCTGCAGGCGGCACGTTGCTTTCATCGCTTAATAACGCCGGTGTACACCTGCCTTCCGCATGCGGCGGTAAAGGCAGTTGCGGACAGTGCAAATGTCAGGTACTTGAAGGCGGCGGCGAAATACTGCCGACAGAGACGGTACATTTCAGCCGTAAGCAACAGAACGACCACTGGCGTTTGGGGTGCCAAGTCAAAGTGAAGAACGACCTCCAACTGAAGATGGATGAATCAATCCTCGGAGTTAAGGAATGGGAGTGTGAAGTTATCTCGAACAAGAACGTGGCTACTTTCATTAAGGAATTTAAGGTTAAGTTGCCGGCAGGCGAACACATGGACTTTGAACCGGGTTCTTACGCGCAGATTCGTATTCCTGAATACGATATTGATTATAATCGTGATATGGACAAAGGGCTGATAGGCGATTTGTATTTGCCGGCATGGGAGAAGTTCGGTCTGTTCGGACTTAAACAGAAGAACACCGAAGCCACTATCCGCGCTTACTCGATGGCTAACTACCCTGACGAGGGCGATATTATCACCCTGACGGTACGTATTGCCACACCTCCTTTCAAACCGAAAGAGCAGGGTCCGGGTTTCCAAGATGTGCCTTGCGGTATAGCCTCTACTTATATCTTCTCGCTCAAGCCGGGCGACAAGGTTATAATGTCGGGACCTTACGGTGAGTTCCGTCCTGTTTATGACTCGAAGAAAGAGATGATCTGGGTAGGTGGTGGTGCTGGTATGGCTCCGTTGCGCGCGCAGATCATGCACATGCTCAAAACACGCCAGTGCCGTGACCGTGAGATGCATTATTTCTATGGAGCACGTGCGTTGGACGAGGTGTTCTTCTTGGAGGATTTCCTTGCATTGGAGAAAGATTTCCCGAATTTCCATTTCCATTTGGCATTAGACCGTCCCGACCCGAAGGCTGACAGTCTGGGAGTGAAATACACTGCCGGATTTATTGCTCCTGTGATGGGTGACACCTATCTTAAGCAGCATGAGTCACCTGAGGATATTGAGTACTATTTGTGCGGTCCTCCGATGATGGCAAAGACAGTCCTTGATCTGTTACATTCCTTGGGTGTGGATGATCAGGATATTCGTTTTGATAATTTTGGTGGTTAAATTTTTTCAAACAAAGGTATGTGCGTATATGCGCACGTGCCTTTGTTTTTAACAGACAAGTACTATGAATGTTTTACAAGTAATATTAGCTATTATATTTCCGCCTTTGGCAGTGATGGATCGTGGCTGCGGTTCAATGTTGATTGTGTTTCTGCTGACGCTTTGCGGATGGATACCCGGAGTCATCGGTGCCTTGGTCATCCTCAACAGTAACAAGGCATAAGATATAAGTACATAAATGTGATTAATATGGAGAAACGAATATGAAAAAAATGTTACGGAGTCCGAAAGAGTCAATTCAAATGCTATGGTCGGAGATATCGGTTATAACTAATGAATTAGGACAGATAACGTTGAGAATGGTATCTGTGGTGATGTTGGTAATGCTTACTGCCGGTGTTGTTGTGGATGCGCAGGAAAAAAGACAGACGGACGGTAATATAGACAGGACGGGGCTGACGGAGTATAAGTTGGCGAACGGGCTGACTGTTATGCTGTGGGAGAACCGCGATCAGAGCGATGTTACGGGCTATGTGGCAGTAAGAGTGGGGTCGGTGGATGAGCCGAAGGAATATACCGGTTTGGCACACTATCTGGAACATATGCTTTTTAAGGGAACGGAGCAGATAGGTGCGGTTGATTGGTCAAAAGAGAAACCTGTCTATGATGAGATAATACGTCTCTATGACGCATATTCAACGAGTACTGATGCAACGGAACGCGCAGCATTAGCCAAACAGATAAACGAGAAATCAATGGAGGAGATGCAGTACTCGACCACGCGGGATTTCTTCACGCTGATGGACGAGATTGGTGCAACCAATGTGAACGCGTTCACATCGTACGACATGACTTGTTACACGAGTTCGTTTCCCGCTTACCAGATGAACAAATGGCTGACCATCAATGCTGACAGAATGACCAAGCCTGTGTTCCGCACGTTTCAGGCTGAGTTGGAGAATGTGTTTGAGGAGTACAATATGTATGCGGGTGATGTATCAACACAACAAAGAGACAATCTGATGGCAACTGTCTATAAGGGACATGCTTATGAGAGGAATGTGATTGGCGAACCGGAACATTTGAAAAACCCGAGACTGAGCAAACTGATTGAGTTCTTTAATACGTGGTATGTGGCAAATAATATGGCTCTGATATTGGTTGGAGACTTTGAAACAGAGTCTGTTAAGCCTGTGATAGAGAAGACTTTCGGTTCGCTTCCAGCTGGAGAGTTGCCGGTAAGGACTAAAGAGATGCCGAAGTTTGAGAACGGTCTGAAGAAGAAGTTTGACTTGGGCTATTTCCCGCAGATTTACTGGGTGTTTGACGGTGTGAGCGTAAAGGACGAGGACATTTTGGCATTGCAGTTCGTGTGTCAGTTGCTCAATAACGGTTCCAATACAGGATTGTTGGACAAGGTGACGATGGACGGTGATGTGAGTGGTGCGCAGTGCGTGGTGGATGCAAGGAGAGATATGGGGCGTGTGATGGTGACGGCGATTCCGTATTTTGACCCCAATCAGCAGTCGTTTGACAGCAATGCGGCAACAGAGAAGATAGTGATGGCCGAAATCAACAAACTGAAGACTGGAGATATACCTGACTGGCTGATAGATGCGGTCAAGCAGGAGTTCAAGCAGCAATATACGCTCGCTTTCGAGGAAGGTGCAGCGAAGATGAGTGAAATGGTTGAGTGCTTTATCTATGACTTGCCGACCGACCGCATCTTTACACAATTAGACGAGATACAGAAATTGACGAAGGCAGATATACAGCGCGTTGCGAAAAAATACTTTGACGCAGTGCCAATGACTCTGACTTTTGAGGACGGGGACCCGAAAGTAAATAAATTGCCGAAACCGGAGATACGTCCGCTGCAAATGATTGACGGTGTGGAAACGGCATACGCCAAACAGTTCCGCAGTTTGCCGGAAGGTGAGCCGCTGATTAAGTACAGCAATTTGGCAGACGTGAGGGTGGTGGATGTGGACCAGAACGTACGTCTGCACTACACGAAGAACGATAAGAACACGGTCTTTTCGTTGATATTGAGATATGGTGTGGGTACGAAGAAGATGCCGATGCTCAAATATGTTGTAGAACTGATGAACCGTGCAGGTACGATGCCTGACACGGATGCGCAGACGTTCCGTAGGAAGTTGAGCGAGATGGGCGGCAGAATACAGTATGGCGTGAGCGATAGTTATCTTACAATACAAATCGTCGGTGAGGACGCTCATCTGAAGGAGATATTGGAACAAGTCAGTCTGCAGATTTTGATGCCTAAATTGGACAAGAAGCAGTTTGACGCGGTTAAAGGTTCCGAATTGTCGTCACGTCTGACAATAAAGAAGATGCACCCTGTATGGCCGGGTGCGTTAAGAGAATGGGTTGTCTATGGTGACAAGTCGCAGTACTTGGATGTGGTCAAGTTTTTGGACGTGTATGACATGGACGAGTTGAAGATGATGACAGAGTTTCAGAAGGCAACCAAGTACGCATTGGACGCTCATTACTGCGGTACGTTGAGCGTGGAAGCGGTGACGGCGGCGTTGCCGTTGTCGGAAGGAATGATGCCATCCACATCGCCTGAGATAAGAGATAAGCAGAGTTACGACAAGACCCAGATTTTCTTCCTGCCTGACCCGAAACTGCAACAAGCTAATGTGTATTTCTATTTCTTGGGTGAACCATACGAGATCAAAGACGAGGTGGTGATGGACGGATTCAACCAGTATTTCTCAGGCGGTTTCACAGGATTGATTTTGGACGAGATACGTACCAAACGTTCGATGGCTTATTCTACCTATGGTATGATGGCCGCTGCGGCATTGACCGGCAAACCGACTTCTTTTGCTGGTTACATAGGCACGCAGTCGGACAAGGTGGTTGAGGCGGTGGAGACGTTCATTCACCTGACTGATTCGATGCCGATGCATCCTGAGCGAATAGACGCTGTACGGACGATGGTCCGCCAGCAGATGCAATCGTCACAACCGTCGATGCGGGCGAAGAGTCTGACATACGAGGCATGGCAGAGACTGGGCTATAAGAACGACCCGAAACTGGTACACGAGAAGGCGATGAACGAGTTGGGTTTTGAGCAGATAGCCGAGTACTACAAGACACATATACAAGGCAAACCGATGGCAATAATGATTGTTGGTGACCCCAAACAGATAGACAAGAAAGCGTTAGGTAAGATAGCAAAAGTGAAGAATGTGTCGGTAAACACGCTTTTTGCGCCGTTGGATTTGGATTAGCCGTTGGATTATGGAGAATGTGACAAAAAGTCACCGTTCGGGTTTTGTCAATATAGTGGGCAATCCCAATGTAGGCAAATCGACGTTGATGAACGCGTTGGTAGGCGAGCGTCTGAGCATAATTACTTCAAAGGCTCAGACGACTCGTCACCGCATAATGGGGATAGTTAATGGTGAGGATTTTCAGATTGTTTACTCGGATACGCCTGGTGTGCTGAAGCCCTCATATAAACTTCAGGAGCAGATGCTGGAGTTTTCCCGTTCTGCATTGGTGGACGCAGATGTGTTGCTGTATGTTACTGATGTACAAGATACGGCGGATAGGAACGCGGATTTTCTCGAAAAGGTCAAGCGTATGGCGCAAGGTGGCACAAGGGTTTTGCTTGTGATTAACAAAATAGACCTGACCACACAGGAGACGTTGGAGAACTTGGTGGCGTTCTGGAACAGGACGTTGCCGGAAGCACAGGTTTATCCCATATCGGCAAAAGAACGGTTTGGGGTGGAGCAGTTGTTTGCAGCGATTAAGGATGCACTCCCCGTGTGTCCTCCGTTCTTCGCCAAAGACCAACTGACGGACAAGCCTTCCCGCTTCTTCGTTGATGAGATTATACGCGAGAAAATTCTGCTCAATTACGACAAGGAGATACCTTACAGCGTGGAGGTGGAGGTGGAGCAGTTCTTGGAGGATGAGAAACTAATACGCATAATGGCAGTTATTTATGTGGAACGGGAAAGTCAGAAAGGTATCATAATAGGCAGGCAAGGTCATGCATTGAAGAAAGTTGGTGCGCAGGCGAGGAAAGACATAGAGGCGTTCTTTGGCAAGCAGGTCTATCTGGAATTGTTCGTGAAGGTGGACCGTGACTGGCGGAGCAGTCAGTCAAGACTGAAACATTACGGCTATGACCTGAATTGACTTCCTTTGCCATTGTTGTGGCACGGAATTTGCGATACATAGGTTACGAAGCAATAAATATGTATCGCTATGAAAAAGTTATTTGGATTTCTATTGTTGATTGTAATATGCGCTGTTGCCGGTGGTGGCGGTGCATATTATGTTGTCAAACGTTCTCAGTCACAGCCTATGACAATTACGTCAGACGGGCTGTATATGACCACATCATCATCGGCGGCGGGCGGGGCGTTGGCATCGTTTGTGCCGGATGAGGATTTTACTAATGTGGCGGAGGCGTCTGTAAATGCGGTTGTACACGTCAAGACATTGTACGCCGCGCAGGTGCGCTCTTATTCCGACCCGTTCTTGGATTTCTTTTTCGGACAGGGTATGCAACAGCCTCGCCAGCAGGTGCAGATGGCTTCTGGGTCTGGTGTGATAATCTCTCAAGACGGGTATATAGTGACAAATAATCACGTGATAGAAAGGGCGCAGCGCATAATGGTGGTGCTTAACGATAAGCGTGAGTTTGAGGCTCGTTTGGTGGGAACCGACCCGAATACGGACATTGCTTTGCTGAAAGTGGAGGCAGAGGGATTGCCGACTATTGCTTTTGGCGATGCGGATGCGCTGAAGATAGGCGAATGGGTCTTGGCTATCGGTAATCCTTTCAATCTGACATCAACGGTGACTGCGGGTATTGTGTCGGCTAAAGCCCGGTCTATCAATATCATCAATACGGATATGCGCATTGAGTCGTTCATTCAGACGGATGCGGCTGTCAATCCGGGCAATTCGGGAGGGGCGTTGGTCAATACCCGTGGTGAGTTGGTCGGAATCAATACAGCTATTGCCTCGCAGACAGGTTCGTATGCGGGTTATGCTTTTGCAGTGCCGAGCGATATAGTTCAGAAAGTGGTGGCTGATATACAGCAATACGGCCGTGTGCAGCGTGCGATGTTAGGGGTGCAGACGATGGATATAACGCCTGAATTGCAGCAAGAGGCGGGGCTGAACACTTTGCAGGGAGCTTATGTGGCCTATGTGGTTAAGGGTTCGGCAGCGCAGCAGGCCGGCATACGTACCGGAGATGTGATATTGCAGATTGATGGAGCCAAAATTCAGTCAGCCAACGATTTGCGTGTGGCTATAGGCAAGACTCGCCCGGGCGACAAGATAGCAGTGGTGATACTGAGGAACGGCGAAAGAATTACCTTGCAAGTAGAGTTGGTGTCCACTACGCACTATGCTTCATAGCACGTATGGCTTCGGCGGGATTGGCAGAGTGAAAGACTGCACTGCCGGCAACCAGAATGTCAGCACCGGCGGCAAAAATGTCGCCGGCGTTGTTGATATTGACACCGCCGTCAACCTCTATTAGCGTAGGAAGGTTTCGGCGGGTTATTTCGGAGCGGACGTAACGTATCTTGTCAAGTGTCTCATGAATAAATTTTTGTCCGCCAAAGCCTGCGAATACGGACATGAGAAGAACCATATCCACTTGGTCGAGGTATGGGTCAAGGCGGTGAACATCAATATCGGGGTTGATAGTAAGGCAGGTACGGACGTTCTTCTTGCGGATGAGATCGAGTATGGGCAGTGGATCATCAACCGCTTCGAGGTGGAAACCCACACTGGCGGCACCTGCATCACAAAAACGCTCTACGTACTTCTCAGGATGAACAATCATCAGATGTACGTCCAATGGTTTTTCAGCGTATTTTTGGAGAGGTTCCATTATAGGGAAACCGAAGGAGATATTGGGGACAAAAGTGCCGTCCATCACATCGATATGGAAGAGGTCGGCTTCACTGTGGTTGATGAGTTCGATTTGCTGACGAAGGTTGCCGAAATCGGCACTGAGAATGGATGGTGCAATGGCGCGCATAGGTAACTGATATATGATTATTTACCGGTTGACAGGTATTGGATAGCCCGTTTGGTTATTTCATCGTCACGTTCGAAGAGAGGGAAGAAACCTTCTTCGCCGAGCATGTTGCGTACTATGTAAGCATTGACTATTCGCTCGATGAGCGGGCGCGAAACGGCTATGTCTTTGTCAACAGGTGCAATACCTTTCTTCTGACAGAAATCCACGAATTGTGGCAACCAGTTGGCTTTGATCAGATGCTGCTCAAGAGATTGCCACGTTTTGTATTTTTCCAGTTCTTTACGGTGTTGGTCAACATAGTGGTAAGCGAACTGATAGGTATAAGCACGGTTGGCGACTTGGTTGTAGTACTTGGTATAAAGAGTTGTGTCGCGGCCTACGAAGATGTCGGGCATTATACCGCCACCGCCGTGAACGATACGTCCTTTCTTTGTGTAGTACTTGGTCGTGTCGGTAAAGTGTATGCTGTCTGCGGAGAAGAGTTCGCCGTGGTTGAAACGCTCGAAGAGTTCCATCTGGTAATTATCCTGTTCGCCGCGGGTATAAGGTTTTTGAATACACCTTCCGGAAGGTATATAGTATCTTGCCACGGTGAGGCGGAGCGCGCTGCCGTCGGTGAAAGGTATTTGTTGTTGAACAAGTCCTTTGCCGAATGAGCGTCTGCCAATGATGGTCGCACGGTCGTTATCCTGCATTGCTCCCGAGAAAATCTCGGAAGCGGAAGCGGAGAAATTGTCAATGAGGACAACGAGTTGTTCTTTCTTGAACCGTCCTGTACCTGTGGCACGCGATTCCATACGCGGGTAGGCTCTTCCTTCGGCATAGACTATGAGGTCGTTGTTGTCAAGAAACTCGTTAGCCATATTGATGGCTTCGCCCATGAATCCGCCGGAGTTTTCGCGAAGGTCAACTATATACGATGTGGCGCCTTGCGCGCGGAGATAAGAAAGAGCTGAGAGGAACTCCTGATAGGTGTCTTCCCCGAATTTATCAACCCGGACAAAGCCTGTTTTCTGATTATTGGCGATTGGAATAATGAATTTGGCATTGACTGAATGGGTGGGAATGTCACCGCGTGTGATGGTGAAATGGAGTGTCTCATCGGTGCCTGAACGTAATATCCCGATTTTGACTTGTGTGCCTTTCTCGCCGCGCAGAGTGTGCATGACTTTCTCGTTGGTGATTTTCTTACCTACGAAAACCGAATCGTCCACTTCGATTATTTTGTCACCAGCAAGCAGTCCCACCCCTTCTGACGGTCCGCCGGAAACAACGCTGACAACGTGAACGGTGTCGTTTTCGATATGGAACTGTACGCCTATGCCGGAAAAACTGGCTGCGAGTTCGGAATTGACCATCTCAAGGTCTTTCTTGGGTATATATGCGGAGTGGGGATCAAGTTTTTGCACCACTTCGGTCATCACTTCTTCGGTGAGTGAGTCTGTATCGATTGGTTCGACGTAACCTTTCTGAATGAGCAGGAGGAGTTGGTCAAGTTTTGTAGGTTCGAGAAACACTTGTCCGTTGTTGATAATCATTTTTTGTGCTTGCGCACGATTGGAAACGGCGTTACCTACAAAAAAGCCGAGAACGAGAGTTAGAACGGCGATGGTGGGATAGATGTATTTTTTCATTGGTTATAAAGTTTTTATAGTGTACCCCGGATAAAGTACAAAATGTATGCCAATGGTCTTATTGCTGAGGCATATAGTCCACTTGTATCCCTGCCCTGCGGAGTAGCTCCACACCGTCCATTATGCGGTAGTTCTCGCCATAGACGACACGCTGGATACCTGACTGGATGATGAGTTTGGCGCATTCCATACAGGGGGAGGCGGTTACATATAGTGTGGCTCCGTTGCTCGAGTTGTTGGAGCGTGCCACCTTGGTTATGGCGTTGGCTTCGGCATGGAGAACGTAAGGAAGGCTGACGTTGTTGTCGTCTTCGCAGTTGTTCTCAAAACCCGACGGAGTGCCGTTGTAGCCATCGGAGATGATCATATTGTCGTTGACAAGCAGAGCACCCACTTGGCGGCGTTTGCAGTAGGAGTTTTCAGCCCACGTGCGTGCCATCTTCATATAGAGGTGGTCACGTTGTAGTTGCTTTTCGGGTGACATGTTTAGTTATTGTTTTGGATAATATGTTTGGTGAGGTCGGTAACGTTGATGCCGTCGAAAGTGCCGCTGGACATAAGCAGCAGAACAGAGTTGCGGTAGTTCTGACTGAGAAGGTGGTCTTTTAGTAACTGGCTGTCTGTAAAGACTTGGAGGTTAGGCTGACAGAAAGCGGACTTGACATCATCGGGTGAGATGGGGGCAAGGTGCTTGTGCTCGATAACGTGTTGGTTGTAATATACGATTGGCACGTCTGCTTCGCGCATTGAGTCTTTGTATTGCGGCAGAAAATCAGCCGTTAGCGACGAGAAAGTGTGCAGTTCCATACAGGCGATGAGTTGCCTATCTGGATATCGTTCGCGGACCGCGTTGATGGTGGCACGGAGTTTGGAAGGGGAGTGGGCAAAGTCTTTGTAGGCTGCAAAAGAACTGGTCTCGGCTATCTTTTCAAGTCGGTTGTCCGCACCGGTGAAAGTAGATATCTTGTCATAAAAGACTTCGGGTGTTATACCTGTCTGTTGGCAGGCGAGGCAGGCTGCCTGAAGGTTTTGCATATTGTGTTTGCCGAATACTTGCATTGGCACATCGCCGTTGTAAGCGTTGTATGGGATGCAACGGATGTTTTGTGATTCGGCGGCAAGCTGCGCAAGTACGGGGTCTTGCTCAAAGTATATCAGTGTGTCGTTGATGGTCCGCGTGAACTGGCGGAAAGTGTCAACGTAAAGATCCCAAGTCGGGAAAACATTGATATGGTCCCACGCTATGCCTGTAAGGATGGCTGTATGGGGGTGGTACCAAAGGAACTTGGAACGTCGGTCGAGTGGGGATGTAAGGTACTCGTCACCCTCAAAAACGGCATACTTGGCGGTATCGGACAAGCGCACCATACGTTCAAAGCCCGTTATCTGCGCTCCTACCATATAATCGGTTTCGATACCGAGTTGACGGAGAACATAGAGAATCATAGCGGTGGTGGTGGTCTTGCCGTGAGACCCTGCTACTACTATGCGTGTTTTGTCTTTCGTCTGCTCGTAAAGGTACTGCGGGAATGAGTAGATGGGTATGTTCAGTTCTCTTGCCCTGACGAGTTCGGGGTTGTCCTCACGGGCGTGCATGCCAAGAATGACGGCGTCAATATCGGTGGTGATGTTTTCGGGATGCCATCCCGTTTGCTCGGGTAGCAGTCCTGCTTCACGCAGGTGTGAAAGAGCAGGGTCGAATATCTCATCATCCGACCCTGTGACTGTGTAATGTTTTCGGGCGGCGAGCTCCATGGCAAGATTGTGCATGGCTGCGCCTCCGATAGCGATAAAATGCACGTGCATACGCGGCAAGTTGTGAGATTTTATGCGAAGAGTTTGCTGAAATCTTCTTGGGAGATTTCTTTCTCTTCCACTTTCATTATTTTCTTCTCTGCTTCGAAGATTTTTTCTTCGGCGACGCGCTCAACTATATTGCGAAGTTGGTCGTCTTTCTTGAGCATTTCTTGTGCGAAATTGTCGAGGTACTGGTCTTCGATGTGCATAAGCCCATACTGCATGAATTGCATTTTGGCCACTTTCTTGGCGTAGGCTTCTACATCCTCTTTTTCAACTTTGATGTCAAGTTGTTGCATGAGCTGGTCCTTGGCGAGTTGCCACTTGAACTCCTGAATCATCTGCGGGAACTGCTTGTCTAATTCCTCGTCGGTCATTTTCTCGTTGTTGAGTTTGATCCAGCGGCGGAGGAAGGCTTCAGGAAGATCGGCTTTTTCTAGTTTCTTCATGAAGGCTTCTCTTACATCGAGACCGAACTTGTATTCGCTGTCCTGGTCCATATTGCCTTGTATTTCTTCGCGCACACGGTTGCGGAAGTCAGCCTCGTCCTTGATGTTGTTCTCTCCGTAAATCTTGGCGAACAGTTCGCCGTCGATAGCGGCGGGAGTGTGGCGTGAGATGGAATTGATGGTCATGGTGAATTCGCTGGTGAGTCCTTTGGCGGTCTCTTTGTCGATGCCGAGAAGGGAAGCCGTTTCCACTTCGCTTTCAAAGGCTTTCATCGGGTCGAATGTGACGCTTGCGCCTTTCTTGAGACCTGTGAACAGCTTCTTTGTCTCTTCGTTTTTCATGTAGCGCGGGTTGAGTACAGCGTCTTCCTTTACTATGCCGTCTTCTTTGTTCTCCTTGATTGTGCCGCGGATGATGTCGTTTTCGGCGGTCTCTTCAGCCTCTTGATATGAGCCGTAGCGGTCGGCATAACTCCTTACTTGGTTGTCAACCATTTCATCGGTGACCTTCACCCTGTAGTACGTGATCTTGTTTTTGCCGGTCATCTTGGTGTCAAGCTCGGGTGCAAGCGCGATGTCGAAGACGAAGGTGAATGTGTTGTCGAATTCGAGATCAACTTTTTGGTTTTGCTCCTCGTTGGGAAGAGGTTCGCCGAGAACGTGGAGTTTGTTCTCTTCAATATATTTTTGCAGCGAGACGCCTGTCTCTTTGTTGATAACCTCGGCAAGAACGTTTTTGCCGTACATCTTTTTGATGAGGCTCTTGGGGACGTTGCCTGCGCGGAATCCGGGTATTTGTGCTTTCTGACGAAGTTGGCGAATCTCTTTTTCCACCTGTTCCTGATAGTCTTCGGGTTGTATCACGAGAGTGATTTGCGCTTGGAGGTTTTGCACCTCTGACATTGTGATTTGCATTGTCTTATATTGTCTTTTTTAGTTTTACGTAAAGATAATCGCAATAGACGAACGCACCCGTAAAGTTAGATGTGTCCGCCTAATGGGATGTTGTTGCGGTAATGGGTCGGGCATTAGCGTACTCTTTCGCAATAGCTGCCGTCACGTGTGTCAACGCGGACTATCTCGCCTTCGTTGATGAAGAGCGGCACGCGTATCTCGGCACCCGTCTCAAGTTTGGCGGGTTTGAGAGTGTTGGTGGCTGTGTCGCCTTTCAGACCGGGTTCGGTGTAGGCGATGGCAAGTTCCACCTTCGTGGGCAGCTCGGCGAATAGAATGGTGTCTGTGGAAGCGTCGGATACAACATCGCATACCATTCCTTCTTTAAGAAAGTCCACACCGGTTATGAGGTCGTGAGCGATAGGCACTTGCTCATAGGTCTCTTGGTTCATGAAAATGTAGTCTTGTCCGTCCGTATAAAGGTACTGGTAGGGACGGCGTTCAACGCGTACGTCTTCGAGTTTCTCGCCGATATTGAAGCGGCGTTCAAGCACGCGACCGTCAACCACGTCCTTGAATTTGACGCGCATAATCGTGTTGCCTTTACCGGGTTTGACATGAAGGAATTCAATAACGAAATAGAGACGGCCGTCCATACGAATGCATACGCCGTTCTTGATGTCTTGTGAGTTAATCATAGTTGTATATTGGTTTGTGTTTTTGTTCTTTGTTCTGCGTGTCAAATGTCAGGCAAAGCGCTTTGTCCGCGCTTACAAAGTGCCTAAAAACGCGCAAAGGTACGTTTTTCTTTTTTCACCTCCAATAGTTGGGGGCGTTTTCTGAATATTTTGCGCGGATTGGCAGATTGACTGCCATTTTGGCAGACTGTTGGCAGATTATTGATGTTGGCACGGGTATTGAATATCTCCTTGTGAAAGCAGTACGAAATCGGCCGGACGGGTTGATGGGATACTGAAAGAAATGTTCAACTTTAAATTTTTTGAGATATGTTACCTATGTTAAGACATGAGCAGAATTGGCTCCCGAGTTTGTTCAATGATTTTTTGAGTGATGAATGGCCTGTTGTCCGCACAGGCGGAATGACGACTCCTGCTATCAATGTGGAGGAGGATGAGAAGTCTTATCACGTCGAGATTGCCGCAGCGGGAATGACAAAAGACGACTTCAAGATCCATGTCAATGACCGGAACGAACTGGTTATATTCATGGAGAAGAAGGAAGAGCAGAAAGAGGAGAGGAAGAACCGTAAGTTCTTGCGTCACGAGTTCAATTACAGCCGCTTTGAGCAGTCGTTGCTCTTGCCCGACGACGTGGATAAAGAGGCTATTTCGGCAAAGATGGAGCACGGAGTGCTGAGTGTCGAGTTGCCGAAACTGGAGCCGCAAGTGCTTAAACAGCCCACCCGCGTGATTGATATTCAGTAAGTGTGAATTCCCGGAGTGCTTCTTAACCTCCGTTTGTGATCGGGACCGCCTGCTCTGTAGGCGGTCTCTTTTTATGGTATATTACCTCATGACATGTATGTAATATGTCTTATGTAACATGTCTTATGATATGTCTTATGAAACATGTCTTATGGGTGCTGGCTGAAAATGCATTATTTGTAAAAAGTCTTTTGCATATCTCGCAGCCAAA
Organism: Paludibacteraceae bacterium; assembly: GCA_024683975.1. Lineage (GTDB taxonomy): Bacteria > Bacteroidota > Bacteroidia > Bacteroidales > Paludibacteraceae > Colicola. Next base: position 158 of record JAIKXR010000021.1, on the reverse strand, counting down.
ATCCCTTGCATATATCACAACCAATTACCGTCTTTTCCGCGAGTTGGCAGCAATCAACTACGTTAGATACACGTTAGATATACGTTAGATATACGTTAGATATACGATAGATATACGTTAGATATACGTTAGATATACAATATATACACAATAGATAT
>JAIKXR010000006.1 GCA_024683975.1 Paludibacteraceae bacterium | reverse complement strand
GTGATTTGAGGATATATCGCATTATCATTCAGGCTTCGGATGTAAATTCTGTCTCTGAAGTGTATGCTCATTATCTCCCTGCGTTTCGGCTCGGTAATCGTAAAATACTTCGGCTTATGCTTTGTATAGCTTCCGTCTTTTAGTTCTTTTTCCATCCTCAAAAGTTCAGTGTTCCAATTGTGGATGTAATAGCCTGTGGTTGATTTCCAGCTTACGCCTTTTTTGCATTTTTTAAGACTGTCAAACAGTGCGTCATATCCTATTATGTTTTCGATTGGGGTTGTGGGTTCTGCCAAGTGTATAACTCCTATCTCGTAAGATACTTGTATCTCAACAGTATTGTTTAGCCTTTTCGGCAGGGCATTCAGTTCCTTGCATTCTACTCTGGCTCATCGTCTTCGCTATGCGCAGATATTGTGTTTGCCAAAGAACACAAGCAGGGGGCGACCCTATTCCCGTTGTTCGCGTTGTTGTTGTTCACGTTGCCCGACGAGTTCACAAGCCACTCGTTGTTCGCGTTGCCACGATTGCACGACCGCATCCAACGGTTGCGGGCGGTACAACTTACAGCCCATATCTTCTTAATTCGTTTTTGTGCCAGGCATCAATTGAGTTCTTAGCTTCTATAGTTAATTTCGTCCACCATTTAACTCTTGACGCTCGCAGATGAAATACTTTTTCTGAAATCATTATGTCGGTCAGTAATTCTTCGCACATCCTGATTGCTTCGCCTTCGAGTTTCACCCTGAGTTTTGCTCTTTCAAAATAAAGTTCATCGTCCGAATTTCTCATGTCGATTTTGTTTGCAACCCTGCAGTTGTGATATATCATGCAGCTCTCGGCCATTATCTTATCGATGAGCTTCTGGTATCTTGGAATAAAAATCTTTTCGTTTGTCAAAATATTGCAAACATAAGTCGAAAGTTTCAGTGCTGTATCTAACACATTAAATGAGGATGTGGTTTGCTCATTTTTTCTAACAGACATTGCTTTACCTCTGGGAAGTTTTTTTGTATCGCCCTCACAGGGATGTTCGGGCGATTAGCTGATTATCCAATTCGCAAGCAGGGGGCGACCCTATACCCGTTGTACGCGTTGCCGTTGGTCACGTAGCCCGACGAGTACACAAGCCACTCGTAGGTCGCGTAGCCACGATCGCACGACCGCATCCAACGGTAGCGGGCGGTGGTCTTTGCCTCTAAATCATATTTAATAAGTAAGGGATAGGTCTGGCTCTTTGCAACAGGCGTGTTTGTGCCGAGAAGGTTCTTGTAATACTCCCAGTATGTTCCTTCTCCACTTTCTTGCGGTTCAATCCACGACTGTTCGAGTGCAACCAAGAACACTTTGTCAAGGGTCTCGTCTATACCGCCAAGAGGTGTATCTCCCCCATTAAAAACAGTGTTTCTCGCAGTGTAGACCTTTGTTTCTTTGAGGTGTTCTTTAACACCTGCGGTTATTCCGTACAAAAAACCGTTTTTGGTGGTCGCATATGCGGGCATAACATCCCATTTGTGCTGTTGTGTCCACCAATTGCCTGCAGTTGCGTCAGAGTTTAAAAACTGTCTAACCGCCGAATATTTCCATCTGTTATAGCCGAGTACAATGCAATGCCAGAAGTTACACCACCCTGTGCCATTTGTCTGTCCGAGGTTCGTTCCGCTTTCAGGCTGTGTGGTCTGCACCGTAAATGCAAGGGTCGTGCCTGTCCTGTCGCTTCCGCTTGTATAAATTCCAAGAGTACAATTCTCGATGGCTGCATTATATGCTCCACTCTTTTTTCTTATCTGCTGTCCTGCAACAAGGTCGGTACCAAGAGTAAAAAGAACATATTTGTCGTTGTTGTTGCCCCAACTATCATTTGTAATCTTGAAATAATAATCACCTGCGGCAAGGTCGGTGTCACCTGCAATTATTGCCTCAGCTTCGTCAAAAACACAGTCAAAAGGCAGTACATAATGGCTTTCAAAATCAGCAACCTTTACATCGTCACCGTTGCCATCTTTCGCAGTTTCGAGGTGGCAAAAGTTCAATGCCATATCGTAATTTGTACTTCCGTCTGCCCAGTTAATCGTTACCTGGTCGCCATAATACATGATGTCCAGAAGTTCATTATTCTGTATAAGGTGCGCAAGCTCATCAATTCCTATGTCCTTAATCAAGGGGTTGATGATAGTTTTTATGTCGTCAAGTATTTCAGCAACCGTGACTTTTTTCCACGCTGTAGCATTCCACTGCCCGCTTGTCGGTTCAATGCATGAGTAGAAGTTACCGTCATAGATTACATATTCACCGAATTTGTAATCCTTTTCAGTGCTGTAATTGTCTGCAATATCGTCATAAACCTTTAAAAGGTCGCCGTTAACTGCGTATATCTCATCGCCTATCTGAACTTTGACGAGATCACCTGTTGCTTCGCCCTCGGGATTGGCGATTACTGTTGTTCCTTTTCCGCTGCCGCCATTTAACTTAGCTGCAAGAAGCATGTCGTAAAAATTCATTCTTCACTTCCTCCTACCGGCTCCCAAGTTTCAGTGTCTCCATCAAAGAAGTAGAAAGTTCCTGTATCGAGTTCGAGATATAATGTATTCGGCGCCGCATTGGTGGGCTTTTCGTCCGTTGACTTCCCTCTCAAATCAGCATTTGCTCCGTTGTTTGTAATCATGGCTTAAACCTCCTGTTTTTCTTCGTCGATCACTTCGACCTTCGTATCTTTTCCGACCTGATATTGGTCGGCGTTGTTCGCGTCTATCCAGTTCAGACTCATGTAGCGCTTGCCCTCTAATTCAGGCAGCGGCATCAATCCGAATATTGCTCGCTTTTCGTTCTCGAAAACCGCGCCTGTGGGAGCTAACAGATTGACCATTTCAATCTTCTGATTGATTGACATAAAAATGAGGTCTTTCGGGAAAAACTCCACGCGGTTTCCGTATGCTTTTTCGCGCTGTGTAAACAGTTTTTTGGTGAACGCTTCGCTGAGCGACTTGATGAGCGGTTCGAGAGTCTTCTGGTAAAAGCTCTCATATGTCTCTTTTGAATAGTCGCCCGTCAGGACGTCAAGTGGAACGCCCCAGTTTCTCAATATCTTTTCATCGATGAATTTGAGCGTGGGCTCGTCCACCAGTTCCGACTTGTGTTCGAGCGGCGTGAAGTCTGTCTTTAGGTCAATCGGCAGAAATCCGCTCTGGTTGTTTTGAAGTTTTTTCTCAAACTCTGCGAGCGCCGCTTCCATCCTGCCGTCATCCATGATGGTGTTATATTTAAAAACACCGTTGACCGCATATGATGCCTTCATCGCTTTGGCAACTCCATCCAAGAGGGTCTTGTTCAGTTCCAAAGTTTTGAGGAGCGCTTCATGGTCTGGCTGACCTGCCTCATTGCCACCCATGTAGTCATTAACCGAGTAATTGACTTTGAGATGTATCACATCGTCATATGGCAGGGTCGTCTGGTCTCCGTTCCAGAACCAAAACTTGACATATAATTTGCCTGTGGCATCCTCAATGAAATCCACCTGCGAGGGCCTTATCGGATATAATGCCTCGTAGTATCTCCGCTCCTGTCCCGTCTTTTCATCCGTCCAAACGTAATAGGTTGGGATGATGAATGCGTTGTAATTCAACATCAGGAGCCACATGGTCTTTTCCAAAAATTCGGATGTGGTCATTAGAGGGTTGGGATTATTGAGAACCGACTGCACCGTGCTGTCCCTTACCGGTGACGGGTCATTCCCAATATATCGGATGTGCAACGGGTTGAGCTTCTTCATTTCATCAACTATGCACTTGATCGCCTGTTGAACTACGTCGGAACAATATATACTGTCCCCGAACATGCCAAAGACAGGAGACCATCCGTCCAGTGACGGCGCAAATTTAACTTGTTTCGGTGATCGCTTGAATAGCTTGTCAAAAAGCCCCATTCCTTTCACCCTCCTGATATCTTTTTCAAATCATTTCGGTAGCGTCTCAGCATCTCATAGAGAGATATCAACGTGACCGCTCCGTCTATCTTCTTCGCGTTCTCGGTCTTGATGCAGAGTGCCTGCCGTCTGTCGTCAACTTTGAGACAGGCATTTGAAAAGCACCACTTGTCGACCGGGTTTTCGTTGTAATTTATTAGTCTGCTTTTGAGGTCTGCCTCAACCAGATGCAGGGCGTTGTTCAACGTCTGCGCGTTCTGCAAAATCATCTCGACATCGCCGTACTGCTTCGACCATCCGAACTCTTCCATTGCGGTGAGCCATTCTTTCGCAAACCTCTGGTCGTAGCCGCATTTGTAAAGCTTGATGCCGTGCTCTTTTTGCAGTTTCAAGAACCAATATGCGACCGCTGCGAGGTCTGTCTCGTTTCCGTCCGTGATGGTTATATAACCGGCATCCGCCCACTCTTTGTATTTTGCCCCTGCCTTTCGGTCATCGTTCTCAGGTTCGAGCTTGCTCGTCGGGATAAAATACTGCGTCAGAATATATTTGACGTTATCTTTCAAGACGAGAGCTTTTGCGCATGTGAGGTCGGTTGTTTCTGCGAGGTCAACATGTCCGAGGCAGAATGACCCTCTCAGTTCTTCAATGTCATACGTCGCCGGGTAATCGTAGTCCTCGAGATTTAACCAGCTTTGCGCACCGTTCTGTTTGAGATTGAAATCTTTTGAAAGAACGAAGATGCGGTCTGCTTTGCTCTGCTTGGCAAGCTCGACCTGCTCCTCGAGGTAGCTCCATTTTTTCACAATGCCGAGGGTCGGATTGCTTTTGACCCATGATGCAGGATTCTGAAAGACTTCCTGCTCTGAGTCCTGCGTGTACAACCACGGCAGATATCTTATTGATGCAACGTCATCCGCTTCGCCGGAAATGATCGCCCTTGCCCTCTTGAGTTCCTGATCGAGATATCCGTCAATCACAAATCCTTCGGTTGTGATGATGATAAACTTCGGGTTATCCTTCAGTGATTGGGACTGCTCGATTGATTTGGCGATGATGTTCTGTTTCATTTCGTGGGCTTCGTCCAGGATTGCCCAGTCTATATTTCGACCTTCCTTGTTTTTCGTCCGATCTGACAGTTTGAATATCTTCGTGTTGGTCGATTTATTCAGAATGAACCTGATGTTCTTTTTTGTGTCTAAATCTTTCGGATCGTAAAGGCTGCGCATTGTGTCGATTGTGTCGTAAACGATTGACGCCTGTGCATCATCGTTCGAGCTGCACACAATGTCTGCGCCTTCATTGCCGGTTATAAATTCTGCATTGCCGAGAGCTGATGTTGTTTCGCTCTTGCAATTCTTCCGGGCTATTAACAGCAGCGACCTTTTGAACCTGTCGACCGTCTGTCCCTTGTCAGTTTTTTCTCGCGCCATTTTGAAGCTGTAAAGCGTTTCAATGAATGCTTTCTGCCAGAGCATCAGCTTCATGGGCTGTCCGTAAAATGGGGACTTGGTCAGCCTGATGCAATTCTCCATGAAATCCATTCGGAGACGTGCGTCTTTTGTGTCGTAAAAATATTCGTCATTGTGGAAATCTTCCGCGAGGTTTTCTAACTCTGCGAAGAGCTCCGCACCGACTAATATTTCGCCGGTCTCAATTCGTGCCTTGTACTCCAAGAGGTAGCTGTTGTCAGGACTCCACATCGACATCCTCTTCTCTTTCCTTTCTGCTGTTAAGCCATTGACGGAGTGGCGATTCCTCTTCCGTCTCTCCGAAGTCTCCGCCCATCTTCAGGAGCAACTTGAGGCTGTTGTTGTACTGTTGCAACAGTTCCTTGTACTGCTTTGCAGCCGGTGTCGTTTTCTGCTGTGACGGGTCTTTCGGGTTGACCTTGATAAATGGCAGTTTCTTAAGTTCCCGGAGCCGTTCCTCAACAAAGACCAATTCATCAACCAGTTGGGTCGCCTTGACTTCTTCGTCTGTTCCGTTCTTCGTCACTATCTTCAGGAGTTCTTCTCTTCTGCCCATGTCTTAACCTCAGTACAAGATGTATAGTCTGATCTTAACGGTCACTGCACTCGATCTGGTCGATGCAATGATGATCGTTCGGTCTGTCTGCTGACTGACGTACGGTTCTTCGACGTAAACCGAGAGACCGTTCGCCCAGATGGTTGACTGGTTGTTCGGGTCATAGCCCTCGACCAATACCGGAATAACTGCCTTTGCGCCGGAAGGAATGCCTTCGACCGTGTAGCTTGTCCACTGGTTGCCTCGGACATTTGGAACTGTGATGAGCTTGCGCTGCATCTTGAGTGTTCCGCTTGAAAGCTCGTCAAATTCCGACTTGGTCGGCACCTCCACTTTTGATTTATCATCATTAAAACCGTATGCCATTTTTCTATCCTTTCCGGGTGGTTGTGGTTATGTTTGCCTTTTTCAAATTTTTCGAAGTTTGGAATCCTGAAATATGGTTTCGAGGCGTCCTGTAAAAATTAAGAGTCCCACTTCAATCCCCTTGCCCTTCAGAAACAAGTTGACCCGGGGGCATATATTTCCAAATATACCCGCCAGCACTTTTTCTTTTACCTAAGCAAGCAGAGTGAATATGACTTATGCCTGTTTTTAAAATTGCTTCGCGACCATTGATATACTTTTTCACCAACTTCCCTTCTTTGGTGAATTGTCCAACGGGTTTGCCCGTATCAATCGTTTTGCCCTTATTCCAAACATCAAATTGATATTTGCGCCCTGCGCGCATTTTTTTAATTTGTTCTTCAGTTAATTTGCGTTTACCTTTCCGGCTCTCGCTCATTTTCTTTAATGTTTCAGGAGAGTGCTTTTTCCCGAGATTTGCAATCCTTAGTTTTTCTTTTGTTTCCTCGGAGAGTTCTTTGCTTATTTCTCCGCCACTTTCGACATTGTAACCATAGTTTTTATTGTTTGATTTATATCCCGCTATTAAGAGTTTTTCGATTTTCTCTGCTTCTTCTTTCATTAATCCAGCAAAAAGAATCTTATGTTCGATATTATTCCAACCATATTTTTCGATTGCCCGCTTCATGAGGTCTTGCTTGTTGTTATAACCAGTCCCGTTGCGCCATCTTCTCTCTGGTTTTTGAGAGGTAATGCCGATGTAAACCTTATTATTCGGAAATCTATGTATATAAACCGTATAGCTTTTCTTTTCTAAAGTACTCACTTATATATCCCTTCCATTCGTCTATGTTGCGCCCTTCTGGATTTTTTATAAGCCTTTTGATACACTCATCTTCTTTTGTATCAATATGAATCACCCGAGCTCCAATTTCCGAAGCTATTCGTTCTCTTTCCGAAGGTAAAGAGGACG
>JAIKXR010000118.1 GCA_024683975.1 Paludibacteraceae bacterium | reverse complement strand
TCAGATAAAAGAAGTGTCAGGAAAAGACGGTTCAAAGCCTCATTGAATGCGGACTACATGTTAGATATGGTCAAAAACTATAAATTTTGATGCGGTTGCCCTGCTATTATTCGATAAAAACACAGCGTCAAGGTATATTTTTTATCTGTTAGTAGTAAAAAAAAACGGTCAAAATAAGCGGCGTTCCTGTTCATTCGTCGTTCATTGCCAGTTCAAAAAGTGCCTTCAGCCCCTTATACATCGGTTACGAGAGTGCTTTATTTCGGAAAAAAGCTTGTCTGTTTATCCCAAATCGGTCATTCATTTTTGCTCGCGGGGTTAACCGCGCGAAATGAACCTGAAAGGTATCTCTATACTATTCCTATAGTATTCGTATAGTGAGCATGTAGCTTTGAGTTGGTGATGGGGTGTTGGGGAGAGAGCTGTTAGATGACGGAGGATTAGAGATCAACCGGAAGTCCTGGCGTGTGACGGAGTAAAGCAGCGGGTGCGCCTCGGTCTGCGCCGCAGGCGCTTCGGCAGTGACGGTCACATCGGGCAGCCGCAGCAGCGAATCGGCCTTCTGCGAACCTTCAGCCGCACTGAAAGAAGGCTGCTGGAGCCATAGGAATACAAACAGTAACAATATAAATCAGTGATACAGGAACCGCTTGATGCTCCGTTTGGGCGTTTTCTCGAACTCTTTGCCGACCACCTCGACGTGGTGTACCTTGCTGTAAGATGGGAGCATCCGGTTGATGCGGTTGAGCAGCTCGTCCATCTGCAGGCGCAGTGTGCTTTCGTGTTCCGCAAGGGCGCGGTCGGGGAAAATCAGCGCCACCAGTTTGCCCTCACGCTCCACCACCAGCGACTCCTCCACCGCCTGCTCGTTGTTCAGACGGCTCTCGATGTCCTCAGGGTAGATGTTCTGCCCTGTCGAGCCGAGAATCATCGTCTTGATACGTCCTTTGATGAAGATGTTCTTTTTCTTGTCGAGCGTGCCGAGGTCGCCTGTGCGGAACCAGCCGTCCCGCGTGAACGCTTGTGCCGTGGCTTCGGGGTTCTTGTAGTAGCCAATCAGCATATTGTCGCCGCGCACCTGCAGTTCGCCCACGCCGTTCTCGTCGGGGTTGTCCACCCGCACTTCCATTCCCCGGACGGGTTTGCCGCCCGAGCGCGCCTTGAAACGGTGCACCATCTCGCCGCCGATCAGCGGGCCGCACTCGGTCATGCCGTAGCCGACCGACAGCGGGAAACGGACATCCATCAGACACTTCTCCACGTCCTCATCCATTGCCGCGCCGCCGCAGATGAAGTACCTCAACTGACCGCCAAAAGTCTTTTTCAGGTTTCGTCTTACCACTCCGCGTATTATGTCACCCACCACCGGCACGTGCCACCAGAAACGGATGTTCCGCCTGTTCACCACCGGGGCGATGTGCTTCTTGTAAATCTTTTCGATGACCAGCGGTACGGTCACTACAAGATAAGGCTGCACATCGTGCAGTGCCTTGAGCAGGATGGCGGGGGTCGGTGTGCGGGAGAGGAAATAGACGGTGCAGCCCGACACCAACGGGTAGAGCATCTCGCACACCTGTCCGTACATGTGCGCCAAAGGCAGCATGGACACAATCTTCTCCCCCGGAAGGACGGGCAGCGTCTCGCGCCCGACCTCCACGTTGTTGCTCAGCGATCGGTTGGTCAGCATCACTCCCTTCGGATTGCCCGTCGAGCCGGACGTGTAGTTAATCAGGACAAGGTCGTCAAGGTTGTAGGTGCAGAAGCCGTCAAACTCCTCCGTGGAGACAGGCGTTTCGTTCCATTCCTCCCAAGTTTCCCATGCCTCTTTCGTGCCGCACAGCATCGTGAAGTCCGTCAGCGACAGCACAGCCTCCATTTCATGTAAGTCTTCCTGCTTGAGTTGCTCCCATACGAAAGGACCTACAAACAGCATCTTCGAGTCAGAATGACGAAGCAATCGACATATATCTTCTGCCACAAAGTCCTGTAATATACTCACTATCACTCCTCTATATGCAGCAATGGCAAGATATGCCACCGCCCAGTTGGCGCAGTTGCGACCTGCCAGTGCTATCTTGTCGCCCGCCTTCAGGCCCAGCCGGTCAAACAGCAAGTTGAGATGCCGGATATACTGACCCAGCTCGCCGAACGTGTAACTGCGAGCGTCATCCCCCGCATAGTCAACCAAGGCCAACTGATC
>JAIKXR010000101.1 GCA_024683975.1 Paludibacteraceae bacterium | reverse complement strand
CCCCTCATTTTTCGAAAATATCAGCCAAGATTACATTTGGTGAATTCCAATCGATTCTCGTTGTCCTTTCTTTTTACTTTTGTCAAAAAAAGTGACAATCGTTCCCGCTACGAAATAGATACAAAAGCGGTCAAACGCCTTCAGCGTTCTCAGCCGTACTCAACTTCCTTCGTGCTGTGCGATTGGAAAAACATTCACCACTGTTTACGTGAGTTCATGGATGAATATCTTTTACAAAAACTGTGCGCAGCCATTCCCCTCCTTTTCCAAAGGAGGGGTCAGGGGTGGTTTGTCAATACTGTCCCAACCTATTTATTCATAGCAGGGCACCAGCCGAGAAAAGCAAAGGACTGTTAAAAGTGTAAAGAGCCTTTGTACACAGTGTACAGAGCCTATGTAACACTTCTCGCCGGCTTTCCGCGTGAACAACGCAGTGATGCCGCTAATACAGGAACAGAAGAATAAGGCATGAATCATGTAAGTTAGAAAGGAGGGGTTTGGCTGCGCCGTCATGCGACCGCTACAGAGGTAACTTATCCTCTCTTGCAAGAGGAGGGTAAGGGGGGAATTCACCTATGCGCAGATAAATCCCCCTCTAACTCCCCCTTTGCAAGGAGAGAATAGGGCTACCTCAAGTCTTTGACTGTCGAACATTTTCAACTATAAAACTGACCTATTTCGCGACGTAACTATGTCTGATTCAGTCCGCTATCGCCTCTTGGTGTCCATCGGTTAGGCTAATCAAGTGGTACTCAACATGTCTACAAACAACAAAGCCCAATAACGAAAACAGCCGTCTCTCATTGAGGCGGCATTTTTCATAAAAATTGGGCGGCGGCGGTGAAGTCCTGCCCTCTCGGGATTCTGCCTAGATAGCCAAAACCAATGTTTTGACGTTGTAAAGATAAGTACTTTTTTGACACTTGCACATTTTTCCATAGTTTTTTCTCTCTCAATGCTTCGTATATGACATAATTGTCGTACCTTTGCACCAGCGATCCTAAAGGAACGCAAAAGACATAAAGCTCGATAGCCGCACAATCACCACCGCACTTACTACGAGCGAACATGCATTATTGGGGCTGCCCCGCTTATGGGCGCAGATTTCCCATATATGTATGTGGTTTGTGGTGAACCGTGCGGCGTATGGCGAAAGTCTGCGCCTCTTTACATAAAAAAAGAAAAACTATGGATATTAAGTACAAAATCAAATTAGTGGAAATTCTCCGCCTTAGGCCTGCGGACTTGAACGTTATTGAAACAATCAGCTTTTCAGACGAAAGTCTTAATGGCTTATGGAAAGACGATTTATTTCTGCTTGAAAAAGAACTTGGAAATATTGTTAATAATGAGAATATCGATGACAAGACAAGACTGGTTGCAGCCAGTTTGAAAACTCATCTTCTTTGGCATTCTGCTTCTGATGCAATAGATGAAGCGTGCGAGAAAATGGTTTCCGACGGCATTGAAGATTCAGATGGCTTTGACGATTTCTACGATGAAGAAACTTGGGAGAATAAATTGTACAAAGAGAATCAGGGTAATCCGAAAGAACGTGAAAAGGCTTTCAAAGAAGGTAAGAAAATGATTGCAGATTCTACAAAAGAGGAACTAACAAAAATGTGTTGTGAGTTTATTATGCAGAAATACCCTCAGTTGAAAGACGGTTTTGACAAAGGTATCTATCGCATAGGTATGATGGATTTTCATGAGCATTTAGGAATTAAGGGTAAGGAGTATTTGTTGGCACAAGATTCAAGCAACAAATTCTATTTGGCTCGCCAAAATGTTCCAGAAGAATTGAATAAGATAATTGATGATTTCTTTTTCTGCGAATTGGACTATTGGAAAGAAGAGTACAAAAAATGGCTGGCTGGACGCCATGAAACACGTATTACTAAGAAATCAATCAAAATGTTTTTTGAGGAAAAGGGGAAGCATGCATCTGAAAGGGTTCTTGACAAAATGAAAATTGAGTTATAACAAAGCAATGAGAATAGGCACACAAATATCGAGCGGCATTTGGGTCAGCATTCCATTTACCTTTATGGGGTTCATGATGGGAGGTTGGATTGTGGCCATATTGCTTTTCTTTGCTTGCTTATTTCTTTTACCAGCCTTTATTGCGGATTTTCTGAAAGAAAAACATGGAAAAGTTCTGCTTAAAGTATGTGGTTTTGGATATTTGTTGGTAGGACTTCATGGACTATTTTTTGAACCAACGAAAAATGTGGCAACCGTAGGACCCCAGTACACAGGTTGGTATATGCTTTCGGAGATATCACTGATTATAAGTATTGCATACTTTGTCGTTGGATTCGATTTATTTGAGAAAAAAGATAAGAAAAACAATGAACCAAAGAGATTTAATACAAAGAAAGGGAAATCAGTAATGACACCACGAGAATTTGAAAAACTAGCTGCACAGCACTATCAAAACGAAAGCTATAACGTTGAGATAACCCCATATTCTGGTGACTATGGAGTAGACATAATTGCACAAAAGGGCGAAGAGCGTATTGCTATTCAAGCCAAGATGTATGGCAATTCAACCCGAAAAGTGAATCGGGAGACGGTTATGCAGTTGTTTGGCGCAATGGCATATAAAAAATGTAATAAGGCTGTAATAGCCACAGACGGTACATGTATGGACGATGCTATTGAGGTCGCTAATCAATTAGGTGTTGAGATTCTATACCTTAATTCTCCTAATTGCAAAGTGAAATCTCAGAGTGAGAACCACCAAGATGAATTGGAATTGTCATCTGCGACTAATAACATGGTTCCATTTGATGAAATGTGGGAGAAATATATAATGCCTCTTTCTGGCAAAACGATAACAAATGATGGCTTAACAAACAAAATTGTTAGTGTTGATTGGGGAGGATTGAAAAGGATGTCTTCAAATAGACGGAATAGTACAATACGAATTGAAGAATTCAAAATGGCATACAATATGCTTTTATCGAATGGTAGCGTAGAAAGAACGGTTATTAATCAACACGCTAATCGTTGTTCGTCTGCCATTATTTTAGTTTTAGCGCAAGTACCTTTTATTGGTGTACAGAACAAACCGAAGAAATTGTATTTGAAATAAGTAGTTTGTGGATCGACTATATACAAAGGATTAAGCACTTATTTTCTCTGGCAAATAAAACTTCGGGAGCACACCGTTTAATCGCCAACGACGGCCTCCCGAATCTTTTACCTCACGATATTCGCTGGTTTCCACTTCTCTGGAACCTCGTAACGCTTGGTACCGTCGGTCACAATATCTGGCATGATGGCATCACGAAAACGGCGCTCGTTTTTATACATGAGGACGGGCTTGCTGCTGTGGTGCATGAGATTGTCTTTCAGGTCGCAACTGAAGTTTGAGGGCGGGAAGTAAACCTTGATGCGCTTCTCAGGATATTGCTTCTGAATGAACTCCAGAGGCGGCACAAGGTCGCTGTCGGCACTGACGAGGACGATGGTATCAGTGGCATTGAGCACGCAATCGGCTATCATGCGGACGGAGATGTTTACGTCTGTCTTTTTCTCCTCGGGACGTGAGATGGCGTAATGACAGTTGGGACACTGAATTTGCTTGTCGAGATATTTGCCGCGCACCACCTCGAAGCGGTCGCGGTTGATGAGTTTGTTGGCGTTGAGGAAAGCACTTTGGCGGCTGCTTTTCTCGGGGTTGAGGGGCGAGGCAGTGAAATAGATAACCTTCTCCACCTCCTGACCATCACCAAGAAAGCCCTGGCAGAGTTTCACCATGTCAATCCAGTAGTAGTCGCCCCATTGCGGCTCGTTGCGCTTAGTGCGGCGCAGGCCGTAATAGAAATTGAATCCGTCGATGTAGAACGTTACACGCTGTGCCATAATCGTGATGTCGCTAAATTAAAAAAAGCCGTCCTCAGACGGCCATATCCATTCAAGAAAGAATGGCGGAGCTTAATAATTTGCTGCAAAGATAGTCATTTCCTATGATACTTGCAAATTATTCGAGAGAAAAGTTGCAGAAAGAATGAAATTATGCTCCGCTATCCCCCCGATAGTGCACCCGCCAATACTGGAGCAAGCCAATTCCTTCAACGAATGTATCATGACAGATGCAGACAAAGGATTGATGTAGTCCAATTCTCCTCCATTGACCTTTTGAGCCATGCAAATGGAGCAATATCTTATCAAAAAGAGGACAATATCTGTTCAAACGTCATCACGGGCGAAAGATTGTCGGGTGAAGGAGCATCACTTGACAAAAGTTTTTGTATTTTTGTGGCCGTCATTGCGACGCAACATAAATGATTTG
>JAIKXR010000088.1 GCA_024683975.1 Paludibacteraceae bacterium | reverse complement strand
AATGATATGAGTAAGAATGTAGCATTGGTTTTGTCAAGCGGCAGTAGCCGTGGTTTGGCGCATATAGGTGGCATCGAGGCCTTGGAAGAACGTGGTTACACGATATCATCTATTGCAGGCTGTTCGATGGGAGCTATCGTGGCCGGTATGTTCGCGGCAGGTAAATTGCCGGAACTCAAGGCTTGGTTCCTCGACATGACGCGCAGACATATGTTCGAGCTCATGGACTTTACGCTTACCAAGAACTACCTCGTCAAGGGCGAAAAACTAATGGGGGCAATTGGCGATATGATTCCTGACTATCAGATGGAGAACCTCAATATCCCTCTGTCGCTTGTGGCTACAGATATGAAGAAAGGTGAGGAGGTGGTCTTCCGCTCGGGAAATCTGAACCACGCTATTCGTGCGTCGTTTGCTCTGCCGGTACTGTTACAGCCTGTACAAGACGGCGACCGGTTACTAATGGATGGAGGCATGTCTAATCCGCTGCCGCTTAACCGCGTACAACGTACTGAAGGCGATATTCTGGCCTGCGTGAATGTGAGCGGTGCGTTTATCACCAAGCCTGAAGAAGAAAAAGAACCGTCGTGGCTGGAGACAATGATTGAGAAATACGCCGGCAAAAAACTCAAACCGACTGAGAAACAGATGAGCACCTTGTCTATTCTGGACCGCTGCTCGGACGTGATGATACAGCAACACACGGAACTGATGAAACAATACTGTCCGCCTGATATTTGTGTCGATATAGCGATGAACCAGTTCGGCTCCTTCGAATACGACAACGCCGAAGAGATAATTCGGTTCGGCTACGACAGGATGATGGCACAGATAGATGAATATGAAAAAAAGCAGGGTTAGTTCCCTGCTTTTATTTTCTTTACAATATCTGTGTTTTCATACCATCCGGTAAAGCGTTCAGCTCCTACGCCAATAGCAAATACCGGAACATTGGCGGCTGTATGACCGGTACTTGTCCAACCTACACGTCCTTTCTTGTCGTATATTTCTATGGCTAATCCGCCTAATTCGGAGATATCGTTGTATAAGGTTTTCTCGGTTTTTCCTTTGCCGCGAACCAGATTCTTGTATGCCGCTTTGAGTTTGGCTTCTTGTTTAGCCGAAAGCTCAACTTTATCAAACAGACCTAAATCATCGCGCAAGAGCATCTGGATCTGTTGCCATTTGAGGCGCTTACCATATTGTTTGTATAAGTTCTGGATATGCGTATTGAGTTCCCATGACGAGCAGTTCTGGTACTGCAACGATTGCAGATTGAGTACGTACTTACCACCGTGTCCAAGCGCCATACCGCCTGTCTCGTGGTCTGCTGTAACAACGATTAGCGTCTCGTCCGGATGAGCCAGATAGAACTGATAAGCCAATTGAACCGCTTGGTCAAAGTCCAGCGTCTCTTGTATATTCGTTGCCGCATCGTCCGAATGGCCTGCGTAGTCAATCTTACCGCCTTCAATCATCATAAAGAACTTGCCTTTTGGTGCCAGATACGAGATAGCTGTCTCAACGATCTGCGGCAGCGTCATATAATCGGTAAGTCGGTCAATGGCGTAGGGCAAACTCTCACTACCTTGCGTCTTATCCACACCGTCGTTTTGCTGCACAAGAATGAGTTTCTCGGCATTGAGTTTTGTCTGTGCATCCTCGTAGCCACGCGCAAAAGTATAGCCGTTTTGCTCGCATAAGTCGTAGAGGTTGATGGCTGACGAGTCTTTCTTGTTTACCGGCTGATGGAAACCTGCACCGCCGAAGAACTCGTATCCCGTAGCGGCGAGCTGGGTGCCGATCTCGTAGTACTTGCTGCGATTATTGACATGTGCATAGAAAGCGCCAGGCGTTGCATGGTCAATGGCTACCGATGTCATGATACCCACCGGCCAACCTGCTTTGTGCCACTCTTCGGCAATAGAGATAACAGGCACACTGTCCTTATCCACGCCCAGACAGCCGTTATTGGTCTTGTGTCCGCAAGCAAGAGCTGTTCCGGCTGCAGAAGAGTCCGTGATACCGTTGGAAGCAGAGTAGGTGGTTGCCATGCCGAAAACAGGGAAAGAAGTCATCGTCAGCGGTACACGACCGATACGGCCTTGCAACTCCGCCTGATACATCTCGGCCGCCAGCACTTGATTGGAACCCATTCCGTCACCAATCATGTAAAACACGTACTTTAACTCGCCATAACTGCTAACTGTCAGCAGGAAAGCGACAACGCAAAGAATAATTTTCTTCATATTTATCTGTTATTGAGTAATGCTTGATAGAACTCGGGGAAACGTTTTTCCACCATAATAGGCTTGCCGTTCTCAAAGAAACAGTGCTTGCTCTTAGCGGTGCAAACAATCAAATCGCCCACTTTCATGGTGTATTCAAAACTGATCTTGAGAGCACTCAACTCGCTGACTTTCAGCGATATATCGATAACGTCCTTGAACGTTGTAGGATGCTTATACTCGCACTCGATGGCCATCACAGGCGATACAACACCTGCCTCTTCCATCCGTTCAAAACCAAAACCTAATTGGTCCATCCAATCGATACGTGCCTCTTCCATAAAACGCACGTAATTAGAGTGGTGCGTGATACCCATTCGGTCGCACTCGTAGTACTTAACTTCGTGTTGATATGTTTTCATGCCGCAAAAGTACAACAATTTTGCCAAATACGCAAGACATTTTCCCTTTTTATTTGCTTATATGCAAAAAAAGTTGTACTTTTGCAGCGATTTTAGTGAAAAAAGACTATGGCAAGACATTATTTAGAAGTATTAAGCGACACAATTCGTGACAATTGGAATGAGATCGCGTTAGCCGATTATCGCACGTTAACGCGCTATACATATGGTGACTTGGCGGACAATATGGCCAACTTGGGGAATATCTACGACCAATTGAAGCTGAAGAAGGGTGTGCATGTCGCCATCTGTGGCAATAACTGTGCAAACTGGGCTGTAGCATATCTTGGAACAGCTGTTTGGGGCGGTGTGAATGTGTGCGTGATGCCAGATTTCCAGACAGAAGATATTGCTCGTATTGTGAACCATTCGAACGCGCAAGTGTTGATTGCGGCGGAGCCAGTTCGTAAGAAACTTGAGGGACACGACCTGCCTAAAGTGAAGTATATCATTGCGTTAGAGACTTTGCTGCCGTTGAATGCAAAGAAGATTCAAGCGCCTGAAATTCATCTGACCGAGGACGATGTCAAGTACGAAGGCAAGAGTTTGGACGACTTGGTGATGATCTGTTACACATCCGGTTCAACGGGCACGCCTAAGGGTGTGATGTTGTCGTATCGAAGCCTGTCGAACAACGTGCAGAACTGTATGGAGAATCTGCCGGAACATAACGGCCAAAACGTGCTGTCGATGCTGCCTTTAGCGCATATGTACGGCCTTGTTTGCGAGCTGTTGGCGCAGATTCCTGCCGGTTGTCATATATGGTTCTTGGGCCAGATGCCGACTCCCGCTGTGCTCAAGAAAGCACTTGCCGAGATTCGGCCGTACACGATTGTGACTATTCCGCTCGTCATCGAGAAACTCGTGAAGAAGAATATTATGCCGATTCTCCAGAAGAAGCATATCAACTTCTTGTGGCATCTTCCCGGTATCAATCGTCTGATGAAGAAAATGGTCTGCAAGACGCTGAATATGGGCCTTGGCGGCAACGTTCGCCAGTTCCATGTCGGTGGTGCAGCATTAAATGAGGATGTGGAGAAACTGCTGATGGATATTAAATTCCCGCTCACAGTAGGGTACGGCTTGACCGAGACAGGCCCGCTGGTGTCCGGTAACCTGTGGCAGAACTTCAAAGCTCGTTCGGGTGGACGTGTTGTTTCCGGCATGGAAGCTAAGATTGTGGACGAAGAGATTTGGGTGCGTGGCGAGAACGTGATGCTGGGTTATTACAACGAGCCCGAACTGACAAAACAAGTGCTCACCAAAGACGGTTGGTTCCGCACGGGCGATGTCGGAAAAGTGGAAGAAGATGGCACTATTTATGTTCAAGGACATAAGTCCAACCTCATTGTGCAAGCTGACGGCAACAAAGTCTATCCCGAGACTATCGAGGCAATACTCAATGATATGGAAGGCGTGGACGAGTCGCTTGTCACCGTTTGGAACAATCAACTCGTCGCGGTGGTAGTGACGCAAATGGACCTGAGTGTGGAGAATATGCGTAATAAACTCAACGAGATGCTGCCATCTTATAGCCGCATCACGAAGATTGAGACGCAGACTGACCCGTTAGAGCGCACACCCAAACATTCGATTAAACGTTACCTCTATCGCGATAAACCCGCGGAGAAAAAATAATTTGCGTCTAACCAACAGATAAAAAAAAGGAGTACCAACGCGGTATTCCTTTTTTGTAGTGCTACCCGGACTCGAACCGGGGTTTACGGCGTGAGAGGCCGTTGTCCTAGGCCACTAGACGATAGCACCCGGAAGTGTCCCCGACAAACGGGGAAACTGGCTTCCGCCGGAAGGGGTATTTATAACCTTCGAACGGAAATCGGCCGCAAAAGTACTGCTTTTTATTCATATACACAAATTTTTCAACAAAAAAATGCAAAAAATTTGCAAGTATGCGATTTTTTTTGTAATTTTGTACGCTTTTTTATAGTAAACTGCATTAAATCTGAATATATGAAGACTAATTTTGGATTTGTTAGAGTCGCGGCTGCTGTGCCGATGGTCCGCGTGGCTGATTGTGCGTTGAACGTAAAGCAAGTCAAAGAACAAATATCCGAGGCCGTGGAAGAAGGTGTAGAAGTAATCTGTTTCCCCGAGCTCACGGTAACGGGTTACACCTGCGCAGACCTGTTCTTCACGCGCCAACTGCAGCAAGATGCGCTGGCGGCATTGGAACAGATTTGCGACTTCACACGCGGAAAATCAATCATCGTCCTCGTCGGAGGCCCGCTGAAAGTGGATAATAACCTGTTCAACTGCGCTTTTGTCATGACCGATGGCGAAGTGATTGGTGTGGTGCCGAAGATC
>JAIKXR010000066.1 GCA_024683975.1 Paludibacteraceae bacterium | reverse complement strand
CCGGCAATCTCACGAGGGGCGTTCACTCCGCCGCAGAACAGATGGGCTTTCAGTTCTGCCTTCTCAAAACAGTCAATCCAGCCTTGCAGACCACTCTCGGCACGTTTCGGAGTGTAGTCCTCGTCTTCGGCGGCTGTGGTCAACAAATAGATATCACGGAACTTGTAGTCTTTCGGATACATGGCGTTCATTCGGTCTATGAGAGTCTTCATCTGACCTGCCATCTCATAGTAATAAATAGGCGTTGCCCAACACACAACATCGGCGTCAAGCACACGCTCCATGATAGCCGGTACATCGTCCTTGAAGACACAGGCACCCGTCTCCTGACATTTGAAACAACCTATACAAAACTTGATTTCTTTGCCTCTCAGCGAAATCAGCTCCACTTCATGTCCAGCACTCTTTGCGCCCTCGGCAAACTGCTCCGCCAACGCATGGCTGTTCGATCCCGCTCGGAGAGAGGTAGATAATACAACTACTTTCATATATGCAATTTACTTTAGATTCTTATTGAAGAACTCAGCTAACTTGTCCCATGGAATGAGGTTCTTGGGGGCGCCTTTTCCTGCTGGCTCGGTATAACCGCCGTCATAGAGGTCGCAATGCGATGCGTCCGGAATAATAAGCAGTTCTTTGTTCTCAGGACAGGGATTCGGAGCTACCACACTCTTGTAGCCGTCTGCTTTGCCGTCCACCATGTAATGGTACGCCGCTTCGCCAAAATAACGGCTATGGGCGTTCTCGCCGTGCATGATCAGAACCGCAGAACGGATCTCGTTGATGTAATACAGGAAACGGCTGTTGGCATAAGCCTGCGTGCCGATGACACGCCATCCGTCATTCGAGTTGCCGCTGCGCGCATGGTAGCCGCGCGGAGTCTTGTAGTAATCGTAGTAGTCGTGCACAAAACGAGGAGCCTGCGGAGGAACGGTGTCCAGCACACCTCCTGCCATAGCATTAGGATCCGCAAGACGCTGTTGGGACAGGTTCTCACGATTCCTGTGACGCCACTGCTCGTCATCGAAAGCATCGTTATAGTCGTTGCCCGACACACGCGTCATGTCGTACATCGTCGAAGCGACTGTCGCTTTGATACGCGTATCCGCTGCCGCCGCATTGAGCGCAATGCCGCCCCATCCGCAGATACCGATGATACCTATGCGATTAGCGTCCACCTCAGGCTGTTGGCTCAAAAAATCCACCGCTGCCATAAAGTCCTCCGTATTGATATCCGGCGAAGCCGTACGTCTCGGCTCTCCCGAACTCTCACCTGTATAAGAAGGATCAAAAGCCAGCGCAATAAAACCGCGCTCCGCCATCTTCATCGCATATAGCCCCGAACTCTGCTCTTTGGTCGCGCCGAAAGGACCGGACACAGCGATTGCCGCATATTTGACACCCTGTTCTTGGTCACTTTGTACCTTAGGCTGGTATAGGTCGCCAACCAACGTGAACCCGTATTGGGTCTCGAAGGATACTTTTTTGTGAGAGACTTTCTCACTTAACGGGAACACTTTATCCCATGATTCTTTTCCCATTTCTTTATTTGTTTTTGCGCAGCCGACCAAAAGCACAGCCGCAAGGATGAATAGTATTTTTTTCATATCTCATTTCCTCATTTGTCCGTTGACGCTATATTCTCTACCATCACGAACGACCCACACTTGCCCGTCTCGCAGAACCTTCACACTTTGCACAGCTTCGCGGTGTTCTTTTGTAGAGAGGTTTCCGGTGGCTGCGGATTCAAAACGCACCGCCACATTACCGGACCCCAGAGCGGAAGCCAGGCCGGACGGGTTGTCTATAGAACCGATGCGCGTATAGGAATATGCACTACTGAAAGTCTCATAAAAGAGGACGATACAGTTGTTGCCATATAGCATCAAATCGCCGGCTTGGATAGTTCCCGGGGCATAACTGTTCGTGGGCAACGAAGAACTCAGATAGTGATATTTCTCGTTGCCGTTCAGTTCGTTCATCGTGACAGACAAGGGTAGCAGAGCGACAAAAGCTTCGCTTGTTTCGTTGTCTGCCAGCGTGGCGGAAAAGGTTCTCCCGCCTACAATTACATGGATGTGCATATCGGTATTTACTGTTTGGTTCAATCCACAGGTTTCAGCCCAAGACGAGGCAACAAGCACACACATGGCTGCAAAAAATGTAAACAATCGTTTCATAAATTATATGTTGTTTATTCTGTTTTCAATTCCGACTGCAAAATTACTGCTTTTTATTCACATAGAATAACATATAATCGCCAAATATCTACCAATTTTGCAGAAAATGCACTTTTTTGAGCGTTTTTGGCTTTCTTTTTTGCATATTTGAGATATTTTTTGTAATTTTGCAGCCCTAATTGAAAGCATCATGAAAAAGCTGCTGAATATCCGGGAGCCGAATGTATATGCCAGGCACGTCGGGGCAAAAGAATTGCACCCGCTGATCAGTGTGGTGCATTTCGACGAACTGAAGGACGGGGTGCGCACCAGTTTGAACAATTACAGCGTCTATGGGTTGTTCATTCAGCGGGAGTTCCCGCAGAACTTGTCGTACGGCATCCGCCCCGTGCAAGCCAGCAATTGGTCGGTTATCGCTGTCGCCCCCGGACAAATCGGAGGCAAAGAAGACGACGGCGTTGCCCTTTCTTTGAGCGGATGGGCCGTGCTGTGGTCGCCTGAATTGATGAGCAAAACTGACCTCGAGGCACATATATCCGAATATAAGTTTTTCTCCTATTTCTTTACCGACTCTATTCCGCTGGATCCTCAGGACTGGGATGCGATAGAACAACTCTTGAGCAGTCTGCGCGAGGAACTTCGGACTCATTCCGACAGCTCCGCACTAAGGAATATCATCGTGGGCTATCTCAGACTTATCCTCGATTACTGCCAACGCGCTTATTGGCCACAAAGCGCCAGAAGTACGGCAGCAGAGCCGGATTTGCTCAAGCGCTTTCA
>JAIKXR010000063.1 GCA_024683975.1 Paludibacteraceae bacterium | reverse complement strand
GGGGTTGGCGGTGTCGATGGTGCGCACACCCGTTTCCAACAGACGGAACGGACGCGGCTTCTCGCGGTAGGCGGTGATGGCTTTCTTCACGGGCCATTTCTGAATCATCGTCACCTTGTGGTCGTTGCCTTCGCTGTCGGTCAGCACCGCCATCTCGTCCTCGATGCGGTACTCGCCTGCTGCGGCTATGCTCTTCACCGTGTAGGTGCCTTCAAAAGTGAAGGGAACCATGATCTTGTGAGGCTGGTGGTTCTCGTCCACTTCGCCAAGCCAAGAGGCAGCCTCTACCTTGTCGCCAGGCTTGGCGATGGGAGTGAACTGCCATTTCTTCTCCTTGTCAAGCGGGAAATTGTACTCACCGCGTTTGAGAAAGACACCCGTCAGTTTGTCAAGGTCGTTCTGCAGACCGTCGTAGTTGCGGCTGAGCAGACCGGGACCGAGTGTCACCTCGAGCATGTGACCGGTGAATTCCACATCGTTGTCCACTTTCAGTCCGCGTGTCGATTCAAACACCTGCACGTAGGCGTTCCGTCCGGCGAACTTGATCACCTCTGCCATCAGGCGGGTCTCACCCAGCCGGATGTAGCAGATCTCGTTTTGCGAAACAGGTCCATCCACCTCCACCGTAACGAGGTTGGCGATGATACCCTTTACTTTTCCTGTTGTCATTGTATGTCGTTTTTATTATCTTTCGTGTTATCTTTTTGTCGGATGCAGTTACAGTTGCACGCCTTTCTTCATATCGGCGACCATGGCGCGGAAGACTTTCTCGCCTTCTTCAACAGTCAGTTGCGACCAGCGTTGCAACATCTCCGCCTCTAACCAGTATGCCAGTACCAGTTCGATGGAGAAGACGAAGAAACGGGTCTTGTCCTCTAACCATGCAAAGCGCAGGGCGTCCATCTTCTTCTCGCGCTCCATCAGATTGTCTATGGATGCAAGGTCGAGTATGTCCTGCAGGTTGTCCATCACGCCGCCCAGACCGAAGTCTTTCTGCTGGGTGTGCGTGCGCAGGATCTCCGCCACCTCGTTGTGTCCTACGATGGCTTTCCGCACGTCAAAACCGTGTTTGCGGCAGATGGAGGCCACGAGGACGTTGTTCATGTCCTGGTTGAAAGCGTACCATTCGCGCACAAAGCGGTTCTTGCTCTGTTGTCCGAGGTCGTAAAGCAGGGCGGCACGCAAATCCGCCTCTGTCAGTACGGATGCCGCATCGTCCCACCACGAGGGCTTGTCCATGTCGTTGGTGTCGGGGTCCTGATAGCGGGCAAGAAGGGTGTCAATCGTCTCCGAGACGGGAGTCATACGCAATTGCTCAAGCAGCGGCTTGTCGCTCTCACGCAACGACTCGTCCAACAACGTGAGCAAATCGTCTGTGGAAACAGGGGAGGGTGTACCCGCTTTGAGGTCGGGCAAACCCGCGAGTAAACATTCGTAACCCATAATCAGAAGAGCATCTCAATGAGTTGGGGACGGAGGAACTCTTTGAAGTAAGCCACCAGTTCCTCTTCGCCGAAAGCCAGTTTGTAGCCGCCTTGTGCGGGACGAATCTGAAAGTCGGTCTTGATGCCTTTTACCTCGATGATTTGTACGCCCTTGTCGAGCAGTGCTTTGGCGTGGGCGGCAAAGTATGCACGCAATGTCTCTGCGTCTTTGGTCTCGATGACCACGCTGCCGTCTTTCGCCATCTGCTCCGCCATCTTGAGGATGAGCGACTGCATGAACTGCGGGTCGGTGGTAGCGGCTTTGACGCTCTCTTTCGCCACCTGGCCGTTGATCAGGTCGGTCACGGCTGTTTTCACGGCATTGACGCTCTGTTCGGCATAGAGACGAAGTTCGCTGCGGGTGTTCTTGTCCAATTCGGCGGCTTTTGCGGCTGCCTGGGCGGCGATGGCATCTGCCTCTTTCTTCGCGTTCTCAACGATGGCGGCTGCCTCCGCTTTCGCTTTTTCTACAATCTGCTCCGCTTGGGCGTTGCCTTTCTCTACGCCTTCAGCGTAAATCTTTTGGGTAATCTCTTCCAGTTTCATATTGTTGTTTTTTTTTCTTTTCGCTTAGCAACAAAACCGCAACTTATCCTGCTCCACAACTTTTTGACAAGAAAGCCCCCGAAAAATAATCAAAAGAGAAGTGTGATGCGTCTGTTTTTGTGGGTTTTGCGCCGCAAAAATACGATTTTATGCTGATATACAAAAAGAAAAACAGATAAAAAATACTGCTGTCTGATAAAAACACAGTGTATAGGTGTTTCAAACGTCATTCAGACAAATGCCGTCATGCAACTTATTCCCTTTTGTCATCCGTTTGTATTCCCTTTTGCCTCCCTGTATAGAGCGGGTGATTACCGGGTGATTTGCGGGTGATTTCCGGGTCATTCAGCAAACCGCACCGAAGGAACAAGCAACCTCTATTTTCAGAGTAAATCTGTGGCATGCCACAGATTTACTCTGAAAACGACTATTCGTCCAAGCAACCGGCATTTAACAGGAAGTCGAAAACACCGATACGATAGATGCCTTCGTCATTGTAAAAACCTCGTGCATAATCACCTGAAACAATGACTTTTCTGAAACTGTCGCTGATATTTGTGAGCGGACGCTGCTCCTGTTCCGTCTTCTCTTTGTCAGGCAGCATATAAGCCGACTGGATATAGATGCGCTGTGAGCCGCGATTGACAACATAGTCCACTTCAAGAATCTTGCGGGCTGTCTTTCCCTGACTGTTTCTTTCCCAAGTCTCCACCAGACCGACATCCACCGAATAGCCGCGTGAGCATAGTTCGTTATATATCACATTCTCCATAATATGGTTGAACTCCACCTGCCGGAATCCGAGGATGGCATTGCGTATTCCGGGGTCTTCAAAATAGAACTTGCTGTCCGCACCGATGTATTTGCGCCCCTTCACATCGTAGCGCATGGCCTCGCTTACCATAAACGCGTCTATCAGATGTCCGATGTATTTGGCTATCGTGTTGGCGGATATCTGTGTCTTGGTCTCCGACTTGAATGTGTTGGCAATTTTGTTTGGATTGACAGTGCTGCCCATTGCAGAAGCAAGAACACGGAAGATTTGTTCCAACCCTTCTTCGTTGTGCAGGTTGTTGCGTTCTATGATGTCCCTGAGGTAAATGGTACGGTACAAATCCTTCAGATATGCTTCTTTCTCTTCGGGGCTGTTCATCATTGCCACAGCAGGCAGACCGCCGTAAGTGTAATAATCGCTTAACGCCTCACCTTTGTCACCGCCGATACCCTCATAGTATTCGGCAAAACTCAACGGACGAACCCGTATCTCCCATCCGCGGCCACGGAACTCGGTAACCACATCCCTGCTGAGGAATTTCGAGTTGCTGCCGGACACGTATGTTTCCACATTCTGCTTGTGGGTAAGACTCAACAAGACACTTACAAACTCATCCACCAGCTGAACCTCATCCAATATGATGTAGTTTTTTTTGCCGTCGGTGACAATGTGGCTGTCAATATAATCAAGCAGGTTATCGGGATTCAGCAACCGCCTGTTGTGCCGGTCATCCAACGCTAAACCTATGATATGGTCTTCCTGTACACCGTGCGCAAGGAGATACTCACGGAAGATGTTGAACAGAAGGAACGATTTGCCGCAACGGCGGATTCCTGTGATGATTTTTATCATACCGTTTCCGTCTGCGCGGACAAGTTTCTGGAGATACGAATTGCGATTAAAAACCATAATCTATAGAGTATTTTTGTGGCAAGCCACAGATTTACGCTGCAAAATTACACTTTCTATATGATATGGGCAAATTTATTTTTCAAAAGTGTGTATTTTTTGAGCATGGGAGAGCATGGGTAAAGTAGGCCACGGCACGCGATGAAGAAGATAAAGCGGTTTCTCAGCCGCTACAAAAGACGAAAAAGGCAGAAGGCTATCCGTGCGGATAACCTTCTGTTGTGATTAATGCTGCATTGTCAGGATTATGTTTTTTGCAATACCAACAGGTGTTCCTCAGTAATGCGCTTTTGTCCCATTGATTGATGTTCCAACTGGCGGATATTGTCTTCTGCAATACTCCAATTATTAGTTAAAAATAAATCGATAAGCCATTGCACAAAATTTATTTGCAGATTCTTGCGTTTTGTGTCAGAAACGGTCATGCAAAAATATCCACCTTTTTTAACCTGTGATATAATATTCATGTATATATCTCGCATTTCTTCGAAGAAAAGTCGTTCGCAATCTCGTTTGTTGCGCTTGTTCCTTGCACCTGTTTCTGCATAGGTGGCTTCTTCTATATCTTCGTGAAAAAGATAATATGAAAGTCTATTATTGCGGGCAAAGTCAACAGCAAATGGGTATGGTGGTGAGGTTATGACTAAATCGGGTTGTTCTTTCAATTTTATTGTACCTGCACTTTCACAATATATTGTGGAGTTATTTTGAAAATCTTTAGTTTCTATAATTGCTCTTAAAAGCCATTTACATTTCTTTTCAAATTCGTTTCTTAATGACAGTTTGCTCTCTTTATTTGGCAGTATATTGTCCGACAGATAGCCTAAATTCCAT
>JAIKXR010000055.1 GCA_024683975.1 Paludibacteraceae bacterium | reverse complement strand
TGAGTTTAGGTGTTTATGGGTTGGGAAATCACGGGCAAAAATACTGCGTTTTTTGCAAGTGGCAAAAAGAAAAAAGCAATAATTTGCACACATTAAATAAGAGCCGTAATTTATATTGTCCAACAACAAATGCAATTTTGTGACAAAGTTAGTAGAAATGTTTGAAGAAACGTTCACAACTGTCAGTTACCAAATAACAACTGTCCATTGGCATTGTAGGTTTTGCCGTTGCGGAGGATATAGAGGATACCGTTACGGAGGAGTTTCTGCGCGGCGGGGGTGTCGGAGTGTCCGGCAGGCATGTTGGGGTGAAGGTTGTCCGTATCGGGCAGGATGTTGTCAATGCCGGTGGGCGTTTTCTTGGAAGTGAAGTAGCCCGGTGCGGAAGAACCTTCATCGGGACGGGCGTAGGAAGCGTCCTTGTGGGCAGGGTTGTAGGTTGTTCCATTGCCGCCGACTAACGCTGTGCAACCATCGAACATACCGATGGAGACAGCACCTGCAAGGGACGTGTAGTCTGCTTCGCAGTAGATAGTAGTCAGGTTGGTACACTTCATAAACATACCGACCGCCGATGTTACGCCGCTCAGGTCAAAGCCGTTAAGGTCGATGCTCTTGAGGGCTGTGCAGTTCATAAACATAAACGACACATCGGCAGTATGGATATATTCCAGTCCTTCCACGCTCTCAAGGTTGGGCATATTGGCGAATTGGTTGTACATCGAAGCAATAGTGGTATTGGCTACCGATGGGTCTATCACAACTTTCTTTGTTGTGTTGCGCATATCTGACGTGAATTCGTCCAAGTCGCAGGTTGTTGTCTTACGCGTGATCCGTTGCTTGTCGTACCAAACGTTCAGTATTGTACCATTCACTGTTACGTACACTTCCGGCTCTATCTTCGAGATGTCCACGTACTGTGCCTGTACCACCATATTTTCGGTTACGTTAGTCAGTTCCTTGTCCCATCCGATGAAGACAAAGCCTTCCACTTCGGGTGCTTCGGGAGCGACAGCCGTCTCTCCGCCGCTAACCTCCATCACGGACAGTACATTGTTGTCCTTGTCAAGGAATGTCACGGTAAACAGTGCTGTGAAGTATCCCGGTGCGGAAGTGCCTTGGTCGGGACGGGCGTACTCTATTCTTTGATGGTCATTATCATAGGCGGTACCCGCACCGCCTTCAATGGCGACGCACAAGAAGAACATTGCACTTGATTTTACCGACTCGTTCTTGCTCCAGTCCTTGTTGCAGTAAATCGTCTTGAGGGATGTGCACCCCGCAAACATCCAGTCCATATTCGTTACCTTGCTTATGTCAAAGTTGCGCACGTCAAGCGAGGCGAGGTTCTCGCACTCGGAGAACATATAACTCATATCGGTTACCTCGGATGTGTTGAGGTAATCCAAGTGCTCTATGGCTGTCAAGTGTGTGAACCGAGAGAATAACAAATTCAGCGTGGTAAGACGTGCTTCTTTTACCGATTCGTCAAATATGACGGTTTTTACGTTCCCGTTCAGGTCTTTATAGATGCTCAGTGTCCAATCGCAGCCTTCGCGCTCTATTTTCTTTTTGTCGTAGTACAGCGTAAGCGTGTCTCCCGTGCTGCTGTATATACCGTAGAACTCTCCCAGGAATGGTGTAAAGTATCCGGGATTCTCCGTACCGCCGTCAGGGTGGGCGTATTCAATGCCCCACTTTCCCTCTTCATATTTTGTGCCTTGACTGCCGGTTAGAGCATAAGCATCACTAAATACTCCGTCGCCATTCTCTATAGACTTGTTCAAACTCCAGTCTTCATCGCAATAAATAACTGTAAGATTATTAGTCTTTGTAAATGGATACTGTAGATCTACTTTTTTTTTCAAAGAAAACGCGTGTAAATCTAATTCCGTTAATTTCACACAATTCATGAACGCCTGTCTCATTGACCGTAGATTTTCAAGCCGGTAACGAGTAGGCATATAGATGTTTGTTGCATTTGAACAATAAGCAAACGTAAAGTTCATATATTCGAGTTTCCTCAAATCAAAGGTACGAAGATCGATAGTTGTCAAAGATTTACAATGATAAAACGTCATATTCATTGCCCCTACCTTGGAAGTGTTAAGATAACCGAGATTTTCAATACGTGTCATTTTACTAAAACCCCAGAACCATCCGGACATATCATTGGGCAACGCATCTTTCATTGTTATGTCAATCACGGCTTTTTCGACATCGTATCGCATGTTTCTGGTGTTTTCATCATCGCTTGGAGCGAATCCGCCACGCTCTGCTTTTTTCCGGTCATAGTACAGGGTGTATGTCTTGCCGTCGGCACTGAAGACACCGTAAATCTCTTTATCTCCGGAGAAGTATCCGGGTAGAGCACTTCCTCCGTCGAATCGGGCGTACTCTTTGCCAGTATGCTCTGCACTATAGAGAGTTGGAGGATTGGCGCCTCCTTGCAGGGAAGTACAGCCCTCAAACATATCCGTATCGTCAAAAGAGAAAGCACTCCAATCGTTTTCACAGGCAATTGCTTCAAGGTTCTTGCAACCGGCAAACATACTGCCCGCGTCCTTTACGTTGGACATATCAAAATTGCGTACATCCAACTCTTTGACGGATTGGCAGTTCAGGAACATACCTTTCATTGATTGTACTTTCCCTGTCTTCAGATATTCAAATCCTTGTAAGGTGTCCAACTTGGTACACCCTGCAAACATATAACTCATATCTGTCACTTCATCGGTCTGCAACCATTGTATGTGGAATACTTCGTTTGCCTCGGTAAAACCTTCAAACCAATGGGCAGTACTGGTGGGATGGACATTCTCCAATTTGTAGGTGAAGAAATTGATGGACTTTGCGGTTGCTCGGCGTTCTGCATACGTGTCAGCCATCCATTCTTCGGGAAGTTTGCCTTCAGGCTCTATATGTCCATCGGGATAAAAAGAGAGCCAAGAGCGGTGCCTTTTGCCATCGTAGGTGATGTAGAACGTCTCGTTGTACAGGTATCCGTATAATTCATTGACAATGGTGAAATATCCGGGGTTTGATACCTCGTCCGGCTTGGCGTAGCTTTTGTTGGTAAATGAAGCATCGTACTTGGTGTCGTTACCGCCTATCAAACTCGTACAGCCAGCAAACATATCTGTACCCAACAAATTAGGATAGACGCTCAAGTTGTAACTGCAATAGATGGTTTTGAGCGAAGTGCATCCCATGAACATTTCGTCCGAATATAATAAGTAATCCATCAGAAACCCTCTCAAATCCAACACCTCAAGTGATAAACAGTCTTTGAACATCTGCCGCATATCTTTGGTACGGTAAGTATTGAGGTATTCGATATGCTCGATAGTAGTCATATTGCTGAAACTGCGGAACCATCCATAGGTTGAAGATAGTGAATGGTAGCGCATCGACTCATCGACCACAACTTTCTTTACTTCTGCACGGGAAGAAGCATATTCATTGGTCTTCCAATCTGTAATTCCTTCGCGCTCCTTTATCTTGGTGTCGCAATAGAGAGTAAACGTGTTGCCGTCTTTGCTGAAAACGCCATATACATAATTGATTTCGGTAAAGTATCCGGGTCGATCAGTGCCACCATCCGTACGAGCATACTCTTTGCCTGTATGTTCTTCGTCAAAAAACGTTGTATGGCCATTGCAGGTTCCTTTTAACGCGGTACAACCCTTGAACATATCCTCTCCATTGAAACCGAGCACACTCCAATCATCGTTGCAATAAATCCGTTCCAAAGAGGTGCAGCCCGAGAACATCTCGCTTGCGTCCGTCACCTTATTCATATCAAAATCAACCGTCTGCAATTCTATGAGTGACTTGCAATTCATGAACATACCTTTCATCGAAGTAACATTCCGGGTATTAATGACATACACATTGTTGATTGACTCACAATTGGCGAACATATAACTCATATCCGTCACTTCGGACGTGTTGAGGAAAGAAAAATTATAGATGTGTTTTAATTTAGTGAAACCCTCGTACCAATGAGCGGTAGCGGTCAGACGGGCATCGTTCATTGAATAGTCATAGATAATGGTCTCTACGTTTTCGCGCATAGAGGCGTATGCATCGTCTCTCCATTCTTCAGGGCTGACACCTGCTTGGGCAGTCTTGTTACCGTCGTAGTAAATATCGAATGTAGATTTCTCCCCATCGAATACGCCGTATATTTCCGGCAGAGTGAAATAACCCGGGTTTTCCGTGCCTTCGTCAGGACGTGCATACTCAAGAGTGATGTGAGCGGAAGAAAAGACTGTCCCGTTTCCGCCTATCAATACCTTACAACCAGCGAACAGGTTTTTCGATTCTGTAATAGAGCTTTTGCTCCAGTCATCATCGCAACAGATGGTGGTCAGAGTTGCACAATCGGCAAACATTCCGTTCACATTCGTCACCTTTTCCATGCAGAAATGGTGTATGTCCAAAGAGGTCAAACGCCTGCAATTCCAGAACATATCGGTCATGGTTGTTACCTCGTCTGTATGCAGATAGTCAATATGCTCAATGGTAGTCAACTTGCTGAATCCGCCGAACCATGAGAACGTGGTTGTCGGCCGTGCCTTGTCCATAGACTTGTCAAACACGACTTTCTCTACTTTGGTGCGATTAGACTGATATTCGTACCCTATCCACTCATCGGGAGTCAGTCCGCTGTTTTTGGTTTTGTTTTCATCAAAGTTGAGCGTGAAAGTTTTTCCGTCTTCGCTGAAGAAGCCGTAAATCTCGTTGTCGGCTTTCAGTGTTTGCGCTGCCATAAGTGCCAGCAGCACAAGAAATCTAATCGCATTTTTCATATCTGTAAGTGTTATATTTCAATTATTACATACCCAAAAGCGTACAAAGGTACATAAAATACGCTATAATACCAAATTTTATAGCAAAAAGTAACTTTTTTTATAGCGATACAGAAATGGCAAGAACAGGCAGTGTCAATATAAAAAAATGTCCGAGCCGTGCACACTTTCTCAAAAAACATTGTACTTTTGCGCGACCGAACAGAGAAAGGTACAAGCCACTTTGATAAAAAAGCATCTCCCGCATATTGACTGCATCGCAAAGAAGGTAATAGAGGTTACTGCCATTGCGCTGTTTGTATTGCTTATATTGTTCCTGATATATGCTCTTTTGTTAGAACAGGTCATCTCAGCCACCCATCCTTCTATAAACGATCTGTCAGGACAGATAGTCCAATACATTGCTATTGTACTGTTGGTTGTTTTTCTGACAGCCGTTTGCGTTCGCTTGGTGCTGTCTCCTTTCGTCAAGCCGGATGAAGAAGCAGATTTCGAGCGTAAAGTGGACTATGTATTGGAACACAGGAAGCGTCAGAAAGAACCTGCTCCATCCGATGTTCATTCTCCGCTAATAAACCTTACCCCCGAAGGAGAACAGATAGTGTGCAGCCTCTTGAAAACTTTGCCGGAGCATATTACCAAACCCGGACATATCAATCTGGCACAGACTATGCATTACCTGACCGCCCTACAACAATCCGGCTATCTGGATGACAAAGACTTGTATAATCTCACGTGAGTTCGATATAAGAAATGTGCTGAAATACAGCAATATATTATACAGGGCAACCGCATCAAATTATTCGTAAAGAGTCACACGGTTATATTGCGAATGGTCATCAAATTTCGATTTAACCGCCAATCGCAGGAGTAATCCCTGGACGGTGGTATTTTGTTGATTTTTAATTGTATATTATTTGTATACTCCATTCGTTTTTTGTACTTTTGTAGCGTAATAACCCATTAAAATTAAGTATTATGCTACCACCGATTTTTGACAGTATTGCCGACCATCGTGTAACAGGTCGTTGCACCTATGTTCTTTCAGAG